>CAIKXW010000086.1 GCA_903831485.1 uncultured Alphaproteobacteria bacterium
CGCCTCGGTGATGGATCGCCTGCACTCCGCCATCGCCATCTTCGGCCCCGACCGCAAGCTGCGCTTCTTCAACGAGGCCTACGCGCGCCTGTGGCGCCTCGACGAAGATTGGCTGGCGTCTTCGCCCGCCCATGTCGAGATTCTCGAAGTTCTGCGCGAAGCGCGGACCATCCCCGAGCAAGCCGACTTCCGCGCCTACAAGGCCGAGGTGCTGAACCTCTACGCCAACGTGCTGCAGCCGGAAGAGGAGGTGCAATACCTGCCCGATGGCCGCGCCTTGCGCGTTATCACGGCGCCGCATCCGTTCGGCGGCTTGCTGTTCATCTACGAGGATGTCTCCGACCGCCTCGAACTCGAACGCGCGCGCAATACGCTCGCCGCGGTCCAGCGCGCCACCCTCGATCATCTGTTCGAAGCGGTCGCCGTGTTCGGCGCCGATGGTCGCCTCAAGCTGTTCAACAAGGGCTACGCCCGCATCTGGGGGATGGAAGAAGCCTTCCTCGCCGGCGAGCCGCATGTCTCCGAAGTCGCCGAACGCTGCCGCCTGCGCTTCCGCGCGGGCCCCGGCGGCTGGACGGCCACCAAGGAACGCATCGTCAGCCGCACCCTCGACCGCCACGCGCGCGAAGGCCGCCTCGTGCTGGCGAACGGTACCGCGCTCAAGTTCGCTTCGCGCCCGCTGCCCGATGGCAACACGCTCTACACGTACCTGGATGTGACCGAAGGGCCGGCAGTCGTGGCCGGGAGGGAGAGCGCGGCAATCGCTCCTGCATCGGCGGAGTAGCCCGGAAGCGCCTCGCTACAGCTCCGTCCGCGGGCGTACCGTCTCGGTATGCGTGTAGTTCCTATGTCTCTCGTCGCGTTATCGGTCGCACTCGCGGGTTGCCAGAGTGCTCTGGGCGGTCCCCAGCGTCTCGCCATGGATGTGGATGTGCCCTGCATGTTGTCGCAGGAAGAATTCCAGCTGTTGCGCGGCCGCACCAACGCCATCGAGCGCCAGGAGCGCGCCGCGTTGCAGCAGTCGTTGCAGTTGGTGGACACCGCAATTGCCCTGGGTGGCGACGCCTTCGGCGGTGCGGCCCGCGCCGTGCGTCAAAGCCTCATCGACCGCTCGAACGCCAACCTGAAGGTCGTCATCGAAGAGCAAGCCGACATCGCCTGCGGTTTCCTGCCGGCCGATCGTCCCCTCAACCCAACACTGCCGCGCACCCAGCGGGTCGTGAAGGTGTGAGTTGTTGAAGCGCGCCTACATCAGCATTCAGCACTAGTCTGCCGCGAGGAGCTTCGCCAGTTGGTCTAGTTCCTCACGCTTCGCACGGGGTAGGTGGCTGAGACCGAACGTCACGCGACCGTCCTCGATCCGCGCGAATTTTGCGGAAGTGATGTCGTCAGAGCGGTGCAGGGGCACGACGACCAGGTGGGCATGAGCGACACCGAAGCCGTGTACGACATATCCCATGCGCTTTGCGCGCAGCAGCGGCTTGGCCCGCCGCGCCAGTCGCTGCGCGTGGAGGAGGATGTGCTGCGCCAGTTCGTCGTTCAGGTCAGTGAAGTGATCGATATGCGCCTTCGGGATGAGCTGGAACTCGCCCGGATTGGTCTGGCTGAGCGTCAAGAAGGCGAGGATGCGATCGTCCTCGTAGACCTTGCTGGCAATCTCGCGTCCCGCGACGATCTCGCAAAAGACGCAGTGCGCCGCACCGCCGCTCACGTCGCGCCAGGTTTGCCCTTCGATGTCGAGTACTCGAAGTGCAGGGCTTTGTCGGGGTTGAGGATCGGGTGGATGGCGTGCGCGGCCATCGCCGCTTCGGAGAATCCGCTCAGGATCAGCTTCAGCTTGCCCGGATAGTTGGCGATGTCGCCGACTGCGAACACGCCCGGCAGGTTGGTGGCGAGCGTGTCGGGGCGCACCGCGATGTGCTTGCTGGCATCGAGCGTGATGCCCCACTCGGCAATCGGGCCGAGGTTGTTCACCAGCCCGAAGAATGCGAGCACGACGTCGGCGTCGAGCATCTTCTCTTCGCCATCGAGGGTCGCGACCTTGACGCCGGTCAGGCGGCCGTTGCTGCCTTCGAGGCCGGCCATCTGATACGGCACGACCATCTCGACCTTGCCGGCGGCAACCAGCTCGTGCATCTGGCGCACGCTTTCCGGTGCGGCGCGGAACTTGTCGCGGCGGTGTACGACCCACACCTTCGCCGCAACGCCGGCGAGCGACAGCGCCCAGTCCACCGCCGAATCGCCGCCACCCGCAATCACGACGCGCTTGCCGGCGAGTTCCGCCTTGCGCTTCACCAGATAGAAGACGCTCTTGCCCTCGAACTCCTCGACGCGCGGCAGCGGCAGGCGCACCGGCCCGAATGCACCGCTGCCGCCCGCGATGATGACGGCGCG
>CAIKXW010000087.1 GCA_903831485.1 uncultured Alphaproteobacteria bacterium
CGGAATTGGTAGACGCACTACCTTGAGGTGGTAGCGCCGCAAGGCGTGGAAGTTCGAGTCTTCTCGACCGCACCAGCAACTTCACGAGAGAGAACGCCGTTCGGAGCAGGGAGGTCGCCATGAATGACACCCGCGACCCCGATGCGCCCGAATCTCCCGTGGAAGCCAATGAAGTCGAAGCGGTCGACGCCGCCGGCGTTATCGCGCCAGCCTTCATCGCGCAGATGGTGGGCGCCGTGGGCGATGGCGACAAGCCGTTCCTGTGGCGGACCGCCAAGGAGCTGCACCCCGCCGACCTTGCCGACTTGCTCGAACAGCTGCCGCCGGAGGCGTTCCGCAAGGCGATCCACCTGCTGGGCAAGCACCTGCCGGCCGAAGCCGTGGCCGAGCTCTCGGACAGTGCGCGTCTCGAAGCGCTGCACGAGCTGACCGACGCAGCCGTCACGGCGATGATCGGCCATCTCGATTCAGACGATGCCTCCTTCCTGCTGAACGACCTCGAGGACGATCGGCGCGAGCGCATCCTCAACCGGGTGTCGGCGACCGATCGCGCCGCGATCGAAAGCGCGCTGGCGTTTGACGAGGAGTCCGCCGGCCGCCTGATGCAGCGCGCCTTCGTGGCGGCGCCTGTCTTCTGGACGGTGGGGCAGGCGATCGACCACATGCGCAGCGTGCCGGAAGACGACCTGCCGGAGACGTTCTTCGAGATCTACATCGTCGATCCGGCCTTCCGGCTGCAGGGCAGCGTGCCCGTCTCGCGCCTGCTGCGGCACGGACGTGACAGGCCGCTGAGCGAGATCATGCGGGAGATCCCGGTCCATGTCCGGCCGGAGATGGACCAGGAAGAAGTCGCCTACATATTCAAGCAGTACAACCTTGCGTCCGCGGCCGTGGTCGACGGCGCCGGGCGGCTGACCGGCATGATCACCATCGATGACGTTGTCGACGTCATCCGCGAGGAAGCGGAAGAAGACATTCTCGCCCTGTCCGGCGTGAGCGAGGCGGGCGTCAACCAGTCGGTGTTCTCCGCCGTGCGCGCGCGGATGCCCTGGTTGCTGTTGAACCTCGTGACGGCGTTCCTTGGCTCGCTCCTGGTGTCGTTCTTTGCGCCCGTTCTTGAGGAGGTCGTGGCGCTGGCTTTCCTGATGCCGGTGGTCGCGGGGCTAGGTGGAAACGCCGGGTCGCAGTCGCTGGCGGTCGCCGTGCGCGCTATCGCCGAACGCGACCTCGAGGGCCAACTGGGCCGTCGCGCCATTCGCCGCGAGGCGCTGACCGCCCTGTTGAACGGCGCGATGATCGCGAGTGTCGCAGCCCTCGTCGTCCTCGCCTGGTTCCAGGATCCGAGGCTTAGCCTTCTGGTTCTCGTGGCGATGAGTGCGACGTTCATGTGGGCAGGTCTGGTGGGCATCCTGGCGCCGTTAACCCTGAAGCGGCTGGGCCAGGACCCGGCCGTGGCGTCGTCGGTCTTTGTGCTGACGACCATTGATCTGATGGGCTTTTTCGTTTTCCTCGGGCTGGCCAGCATCACGCTGCTCTGACGGATACGCCGCTTTTCACCCAACTGGCGTCCGCATTGCACCGGACAGGCGAATGACTTGGCGATTGTGCCGGGCCGGGACGATGACCGAACGCATGCGCATCTCATCCGCTGGCCTCGAACTGATCAAGACGTTCGAGGGATTGCGTGAAACGGCTGTCCGCCTGCCGGACGGCCGGTGGACCATAGGTTATGGCCACGCGCGCACTGCACGCGAGGGCCTGACGATCGCGGCCAAGGATGCGCAGGACCTGCTTGTCCACGATCTGCGCCCGATCGAGTCAGCCGTGTCCGTGCTGATCTATGCGCCGCTGCTGCAGGGCCAGTTCGATGCGCTGGTGTCGCTGGCGTTCAACATATCGCTTGGTCAGTTCCGCGACAGCGAGATCGTGCGCAATCTCAACGCTGGCGATTATCTCGCAGCCGCCAACGGTTTCGATCTCTGGCGCAAGGCGCGCATCAATGGCCGCGTGATGGTTGTCGACGCGCTGGTCCGCCGTCGTGCTGCTGAAAAGTCGATGTTCCTCCAACATCCCAGCGGACCATCGCCTGCACCGACCCCGATGGTGACGCCTGAGCTGGACTTCAACGGCGACGTTCCTCCTCGTCGCGAGCCCCCGCGCCAGCCCATGTCAGACGACATCGAGCAGAACGACAAAGCGCGATCCGGCCCCGCGCCGGCCAACGACATTGCCGAAGCTGTTCGCCGCCTGGCTGAACGTACACAGGAGGCTGTGACGCCTGTGCGAGAGCTTGCCTTGCCCCCCGGCGCCAGCATTGTGCCGCCGGAGCCACCTCCGATCTTTCAGGAGTTCGTCGTTGAACCGGTCGAGCCGCCAGCAGCGCCTCCGGCTCCGGTCCCAACGCAGCCTATGTCCGCAGAAGAACTGGCCCGTTCAAGCCGCGCGGTTGCCGAGCGTGTCTCGCGCATACTGAATGGCGTTCAGAAGAAGATCGACACGGTGGAATCCGACCAGCAAGCGGCGCCCGCGGCCCCGCCGGAGCCGTCTCCGCGGGCGGCTCAGCGCGAGGTCCGCGAAGGACTTCCCGATTTCGACCAGCCCGGCGAGCGCATGCAGCGCGAAGCGGAGGCCCGCGCGCGCAAGCTGATCGACGATACAGAAGTCGTCGAACTCGACCGCGATCCGGCCGAGGCTTTCGCCGAAGCCGAACGCAGGGCAAAGCTTGTAAACGGTCACGCAAAACGTGTCGGGCCAGTTTCGGGACGTGTCCTGGTGATGGTGCCCTGGATCATCATGCTGGCTCTGTCGGTGCTGGGCTTCCTGATCGGCGCTGTGGACGCGTTCAAGGGTGAAGGCCTGCCCACGGGTGTACCGCGCCTGGCGGGAACAATCCTCGCCGTATTCGGGGTCATGATGGTGATGAGCCTCTATTTCATCTTCTGGAAGCGCCCGTCGGACGAAGTCTGAGCCGGCAAACACCGAACTGGCGTTCCGTGGGAACGGCGCTAGATTGCGCCGATGATCCCCAACGCACCCCGATCCCTCGACTTTGACCTTGGCGAAACCGCGGACATGATCCGCGATACCGTGGCCGGTTTCGCGCAGGCCGAAATAGCCCCGCGCGCAGCAGAGATTGACCGCACCGACGAATTCCCGCGCGACCTGTGGCCGCGAATGGGCGAACTCGGCCTGCTGGGAATCACCGTCGAGGAGGAGTGGGGCGGCTCAGGCCTTGGCTATCTCGAGCACGCGGTCGCCATGGAAGAGATCAGCCGCGCATCCGCGTCGGTGGGGCTCTCCTACGGCGCGCACTCCAATCTCTGCGTCAACCAGATGCGGCGTTGGGGCTCGGACGAACAGAAGCGGCGGTATCTCACCAAGCTGATGACGGGCGAGCATCTGGGATCGCTTGCGATGTCGGAGCCGGGCGCCGGATCGGACGTCGTCTCGATGAAGCTGACGGCCGTGAAGAAGGGTGACCGCTACATCCTGAACGGCTCGAAGATGTGGATCACCAATGGTCCTTCGGCCGATACGCTGATCGTCTATGCGAAGACGGCGCCTGAGAAGAACTCGCGCGGCATCTCCGCCTTCATCATCGAGAAGGGCTTCAAGGGGTTCTCGGTGGCGCAGAAGCTCGACAAGCTGGGCATGCGCGGATCGGAAACCGGCGAGCTGGTGTTCGAGGATTGCGAGGTCCCCGAAGAGAATGTGATGGGGCCGCTGAACAGCGGCGTTGAAATCCTGATGTCTGGCCTCGACTATGAGCGCACTGTTCTGGCGGCGGGCTCAACCGGCATCATGCAGGCGTGCATGGATGTGGTGCTGCCCTACATTCACGACCGCAAGCAGTTCGGCAAATCCATCGGCGAGTTCCAGCTCATCCAGGGCAAGGTCGCCGACATGTATGTAAAGATGAATGCAGCCAAGGCCTATGTCTACGCTGTGGCCAAGGCCTGCGATCGCGGCCAGACGGCGCGCAAGGATGCGGCCGGCGCGATCCTCTACGCCGCTGAGACGGCGACGCAGCTTGCGCTGGACGCGATCCAGATCCTCGGCGGCAATGGCTACATCAACGACTACCCGACGGGCCGCCTGTTACGCGACGCAAAGCTCTACGAGATCGGGGCAGGGACGTCCGAGATCAGGCGCTGGCTGATCGGGCGGGAGCTGTTTGCGGAGTCGGCTTGAGCTGCCGTTGCCTGATGTCCCTCGGCTACTACTCGTCGTCCTTCCCGCTGCCGCAGGAATGAGAATTTGTTGGAGTGGCCAGTGAAGCTTGTTCTCGTCGCCGCCTTGTCCCTACTGCTCGCCGCCCCCGTATCTGCGCAGACCCCAACCCCTGCCGCTGACCCCGGCCCGCCGCTCAGCGGCTATCCGCGCAAGGCCCTCGGCCTTCCCACACCAGCGGAACTCACAACCGCCACCTATGTCCGCGATGTCATCTACGGTCACCGTGACGGGATGGCGCTCACCTACGACGTGTTCAAGCCTAAGAAGGCGAACGGCGCGCTGGTGGTGAACATGGTGTCGGCCGGATGGCGTTCGGCCTGGGGGCCGCCGGAAGAGCGCCAGGCGCGCTATCAGTGGCTGATCGACAAGGGTTTCACTGTTGTGGCGCTCCACCATTCATCGGCTCCGCGATTTCAGGTGCCGGACGCGGTCAAGGATATCCGGCTGGGCCTGCGCCACATCAAGCTGCACGCGGCCGACTACGGCGCTGATCCCGCGCGGATCGGCGTGTGGGGCGCGAGTGCCGGCGGGCACCTGTCGCTGGTGGCGGGCGTGATGGCCGATGACGGAGATCCGGCGGCGGTCGACCCGCTTGAGCGTGTCGGCAATCGCGTGGCCGCCGTGGTCGCGTACTTTCCCCCGACCGATCTGGATGCGCTGCTGGGCAACCGCCCCAAGCAGGGGGCCATCGATTTCGAGGACAGCCTTCGCGCGCCGAACTCGCCGATCCACTTCGCCGATGCGCGCGATCCGCCAACGATGATCATCTCGGGCGGAGCGGACAAGGGCGTTCCGATCGCGCAGTCGGAGATGATGAAGGCGGTGCTCGACAGGGCAGGCGTCACGAACGCGCTCAAGGTCTTCCCGGACGCGGACCACGATTTCTACGTGAAGGGTGATCCTGCAAAGACGGACGCCCATGCCATCGAGGCGATGAACGCGATGGTTGCCTGGTTCGAGCAGCACCTCAAATAGCGGCCTGAGATTGTCCGGGTAGCCGGTGGGGTCATCACGCCGCCGTCTGCTCCCGAAAAGGTTCGCGTCTCCGTGTCGAAATCGTGGATCGTCAGGGGTCATCGGTCTGGACGCCGCTTGTCGCGCCCGGAAATGGAGCCAGCACCGATGCGTATGAAGATAGTTGTGGCCGTGGCGGTCCTTGCGATGAGCGTTGGCGGGAGCCCGCATGCGTCAGCCGGAGAGAACACGGTCCTCGTCTACGAAACCCAGGCCGACCTCGACCTGCGCGATCGGAAGACTGCGGAGAGTGCGGACTACTGGGCGGAGTTCGCGCAGTTTGCCAGCCTCCTGCAGAAGTCCGGCATGATGCGAGGTGGTGCGCCGCTCAGGGACCCCGTTTACGCTCACACGATCCGCGCGGGCGCGCCTGCCGCAAAGGGCGGCTATGCGGAATCGCTCCTGCGCCCCAGCGGCTACTTCCAGATCGAGGCGCCGACGCTCGATGCTGCGATGAAACTTGCAAGCCAGGTCCCGGCGATTGCGCGGGGCGGGGCCGTCGAGGTGCGGAAGACCTATCCTGCGCCGACCATGATGCAGTAGTTTTCAATCCTTCGGGAAGGCCAGACACACGCAATAGATGATCATGTCCGCCGAAGACAAAGCCCACTTCCACATGCGCAACGACCCCGTCCGGGCCGCCGGCTACTGGGGGGCATGGACCGCCTATATCGGCGCAAGTGGTCGCTGTCGGCCTGAGGGAAGATCCGGCCGTGCGCGCATTCCTGATGCGCCGTTTCGCCTGAGGCGCGATCCGTCGCGAGGCCAGTAGCGACCCATACAATGCGGACGTATCCCGACCTAAGGCCCGGACTGTGGCGACGACTGCTGTCGTGTAGGGGCTTAGTTCGCAGCCACAATGCTGGGCATCGTGGGGACGTCAACGAACAGCTCGCGGTCGCCCGGGAAGGCGAGCGGCGTCAGTCCGATGGCGAGAGCTGCGAAGGCGGCGATGATGAAGCGCTTGGCGAGCATGGGAGGGCTCGTTCTCTTTTTTCTGTTCTGGCCAGGGTTCTTCCCCGGTCTTCTATGAACAAACAGATGGTTTCGGACTGCGGTCCTGAAAAGGAGCCCTCACCAATCTTTTTTCCTCGCTTTTTACCATGAAGAGTCAGGGGTCTAGCGCGCGCCTGGTAGACCCGCGTTGCCTGCAGGCCACAGACGCTATGCCCGCCCGCCGGCAATCCACGTCCGGCCGGGCAGGAAAACCGATCCGTCAGCGGCCGCGTGTGGCTGCAACGCACCCTCAATGGCCTGAACGATCGCGGGCAGGTGGTCTGGGCCGGCGTCAATCGCGATGCGTGACGCCGGACCGATGCGCGTGACACCCTCCGCCGCGCTATGGGGCGAGCTTCCCAGATACATCGGCGCCTCGAAGCCCTCGATGGCGATATCCCTAAAGCCAGCTTCGCGGAGTATGCCCTTCAGGCGTTCGCCGTCGCCGAACGCGAAGGGGCCCGGGGCATGCGGGTCGGCCGGGGTCGGGTCGGCGCCAATGGCTTGGCGGGCTGCCTGAGCGGGCAGGGAAGCCCATGGGTTTTCCCTGGCAGTTTTCCAGCAGACGAAGGCCAGCCGCCCGCCGGGCTTTAGCGCGCCGCGCAGATGGGTGAATGCCGCCACGGGGTCGTCGAAGAACATCACGCCGAAGCGCGAGACCAGCACGTCGAACGGGCCGGGCAGGGCTGCGATCGAGGCGTCGGCCTGGAGGAATGTCACATTCTCGATACCGGCGGCCCGCTTGCGGGCGACCTCCAGCATGGGCGCCGACACGTCGACCCCGACAACCCGCCCATGTGCGCCAACGAGGGCGCCAACCGCCAGCGAAGTATCGCCACAGCCGCAGCCGACATCCAGGACGGCGTCCCCTGGCAGGATGCTGGCAGCGCCGATTGCAGCGTCGCCATACGGCCGTATGAACTTGTCCGTGCGCTCCTGGTCGGCCGCCCAACGCTCACCTATGGACCCGTTCCAGTCCGCCACCTGTTTCGCGTTGTCGCCCGCCATCCAGAATCCTCACTTTGTCTCGAATAGGCCTACCACACTGGGTCTGCGCCCCCCTGCCAAGAAATGCGCATGGGCTGTTGGCGGGGCAAGTTACCGGGGCTATAGGGGCCGTCCAAACCCGATTCAGACCTTTCAGGACGCCGACATGCCGGTTCAACGCACGTTTTCCATCATCAAGCCGGACGCAACGGCCCGCAACCTCACAGGCGCGGTCAACGCCGTGTTCGAGAAGGCCGGCCTGCGCATCGTCGCCCAGAAGCGCGTGCGCCTCACCCGCGCCCAGGCCGAGGGCTTCTATGGCGAGCACAAGGCGCGCGGCTTCTTCGGCGAGCTGGTTGATTTCATGACGTCAGGCCCGGTCGTGCTGCAGGTTCTCGAAGGCGAGAACGCTGTCGCGCATCATCGCGAAGTCATGGGCGCGACCGACCCGGCGAAGGCCGCTGACGGCACCGTCCGGAAACTGTTCGCCAAGTCGATCGGCGAGAACTCGGTCCACGGTTCGGACAGCGAAGCGTCGGCCGAGCGCGAGATCACCTTCTTCTTTCGCCTCGACGAGATCGTGGGTTAGGCCATCTCCCGCCAGTTCCGCCCCGCGCGTCCAGCCGACCGCCAGGCGCTTATTGACCTGCAGCGGCGGGCCTCCCTGAAATGGGACGCAGCCCGTCCCGAACAGCTTCAGCATCCCGAGGCGATGACGCTTCCGGCTGATCACATCGCCGCTGGCCTCGTCATCGTGTTCGAGCACTGGGGCGAGGCCGCGGGCTTCGTCGTAGTGGTCCCGCGTGAGGACGGCAAAGCCGATCTCGACGGACCGTTCGTCGAGCCAGATCTCTGGCGCGGCGGTATCGGCCGCAAGCTGGTCGACGAGGCGGTGCAGTTCGCGATGGCGCTTGAGGCCGCTGAACTGGTGGCTTCGGCATCACCGCGCGCCGAGCCCTTCTATGCAAAGTGCGGCTTCGTTCCGATGGAAAAGCTCGACACGACCCACGGGCCCGTCGCCGTGATGTCCCGCGCGCTGGTTTATTGAGGCCAACACCATGCGCCTGATCGCCATTTTCGCTGCCGCCTTCTGTATCGCCGCATGTGGCGGACAACCGCCGTCTGCTCCAGCTGATGCGGCGGTCACTGTTCCTCCCAGCGGGTCTCCTGCTGCCCCTGCGCCTGCCAGCGGCACTGCTGACGCGAACGCAATGACCGTGGACCAGATCCGCGCGCTGTTGGCCGGGGAGTGGCGGTCGACACAGGATGAGAAGTGGTCAATCGAGATTCTCGCCGAGGGCAAGTGGTCGAGCCGCTATGATGGCGAGGAAGCTGAGGTGTCCGACTGGACAATCTTTGCGGGTGACAGTCCTCCGTCAGGGGCAGCCGGGCCGTTCACGCCTGCCTCACGCTACCTGGAGCTGAAGGACGCCGATGATAGCTTTTACTATGAGCTGGGCTGGGTCGCCGCCGATGCTTTCGACATGTTCTATACTGCGCGCGGGAATAACTTGAGTTTTGTCCGCGTAGAGTAGGCTGACGGCGTTCTGCTGCCGCACGACGCATTGGAGGGAACGACATGACCGACGCTGTGCAGACTGACCTCGTGAAGATCAGCGTCGCCGACGGCGTTATGGAGATCGTCTGGAACCGCCCGGACAAGAAGAACGCCCTGTCCAACGTCATGTATCGCGCCGCGACTGCTGCGCTCGCACGCGCTGTCGAGGACAAGTCGATCAGGGTCGTGCTGCTCAGCTCCGAAGGCGATAGCTTCACATCCGGCAATGATCTCGCCGATTTCGCCGCGGCGTCGGCCGGCGGCGAAGCGCCCGCCGCAGGCGGCTTCATCGAAGCAATTGCCCAATTCCCCAAGCCGATGATCGCAGCTGTCACAGGCCTGGCTGTCGGTGTCGGCACGACAATGCTGTTCCACTGCGATCTGGTCTTCGTGGCGAACGAGGCGAAGCTGACGACGCCCTTCGTGAATCTGGGGCTGGTGCCGGAAGCGGCGTCCTCCATGCTGATCCCGGCGCGCATCGGCTACACGCGCGCCTTTGCGATGTTTGCGCTTGGTGAGGGAATGACGGGCGCGCAGGCGGCTCAGCTTGGCGTGGCCAACATCGCGTTGCCTGCTGGCGAAGTGATCGCCGCCGCGCGCGAGGCCGCTCGCAAGCTGGCGCAGCGTCCGCCCGGCGCCGTGATGGCGACGAAGAAGCTCATGCGTGACAGCGAGACGATTCTCACCCAGCTCCGCACCGAGGGCAAAGTCTTCGGCGAGCGGCTCAATACGGCTGAAGCGATGGAAGCCTTCATGGCTTTCCAGCAGAAGCGCGCGCCGGACTTCAGCAAGTTCTGAGGCAGACAAAAACCCCGGCGGTTTCCCGCCGGGGCTTGATGTCTTGCTCAGCGAGGAAGGATCAATCCTTCGCGCGTTCCACGTAGGAGCCGTCCTCCGTTGAGACGATGATGCGCGTGCCTGTACCGATGTGCGGGGGGACCATGACACGGACGCCGTTGGACAGCTTGGCAGGCTTGTAGGAGCCCGACGCCGTCTGGCCCTTCACGACTGGCTCGGTCTCGACGATCTCGAGCGTCACGCGCTGCGGGAGGGAAATGGCGACCGGGCTGCCGTCGAACATCAGCAGGTGGCACTGCATGTTCTCGTCGAGATAGTTTGCGTCGTCGCCGAGCATCGCGGCCGGCACGGTGATCTGCTCGTAGTTTTCCGGGTTCATGAAGACGTAGTTGGGATCGTCCTTGAACAGGTAGGTGTGCATCACTTCCTCGACGAAGGCGCGCTCGAGCTGGTCGGTCGTCTTGTAGGTCTCGACGACCTTCACCCCGTCCGAAATGCGGCGCATCTCGATGGTGGCCGTGGGCGTGCCCTTGCCGGGGCGGTAGGTTTCGGCCTTGAGCACCGTGTAGAGCTTGCCGTCCTCGTTCTCGAGGACATTGCCCTTACGGACGTCGCTGGCGATGACTTTGACCACGGGAAAAGCCCTTGTCTTGTGGCTGGCGGCGGAATTCGGAGCGCCAGCCTGAACCTGTTGAAGCGGCGCGGTCATACAATGCCCAGCCCCCCGGGCCAAGCCCGGCCTTCTGCGGCTTTTGGAGCCTGAATCAGGGGTTTGCGCACTTGCACCCGGCAAGTGATAGGGTCTCCCAACGCCTGTCCGGAAACCGTTGCGATGCCCTGGTGGTCCCCTGAAACCCACGCCGACCGCCGGCCCTTTCTTCAGGCGCGGGGGCGCATCCGGGATGCTGCGCGCAGCTGGTTCAGGGAGGAAGGCTTCACCGAGGTGGAGTGCGGCGCCCTCCAGGTCTCGCCCGGCAACGAGGCTCACCTCCACGCCTTTGCGACGGAACAGTCTGGCGAGGCCGGCCCTCGGCCGCTCTACCTCCACACCTCGCCGGAGTTTTCCTGCAAGAAGCTGCTGGCGGCGGGTGAGACGAAGATTTTTGACTACGCCCGGGTCTATCGGAAGGGCGAGACCGGGCCGCTCCATTCGGGCGAGTTCACCATGCTGGAATGGTATCGCGCCGGCGAGCCGTACGAAGCAGTGATGGCTGATTGCGTTGAGCTGTGCCGCCTGGCGGCGCGTCAGACGGAAACGGATGCGCTGCGGTGGCGCGACAACGTCTGCGATCCCGAAGCCGTCACGGAGCGACTGACGCTCGTCGACGCCTTTGCCCGGCACGCCGGTATCGACCTTGCCGGAGCTCTCGGCAAACGGGACGCACTCGCCGACGCGGCTCGCGCAATCGATGTCCGCGTCGGGACGGACGACTCGTGGTCAGACCTCTTCAGCCGCATCCTGGTGCAGCACATCGAGCCTAAACTGGGGCAGGGGCGCCTGACCCTGCTTTGCGAATACCCCGCCGAGGAAGCCGCCCTGGCCCGGCCGCTCGCCGGTGATCCGCGTTTCGCCGAACGCTTTGAACTCTACGCCTGCGGCGTCGAACTCGCCAACGGCTTCGGCGAACTGACGGATGCTGCTGAGCAGCGCCGCCGCTTCGAAGCCGAGATGGATGTGAAGCTGGCGACCTACGGGGAGCGTTATCCGCTCGACGAAGAGTTTCTCGACGCGCTTGCCCGTATGCCCGCCGCCAGCGGCGTTGCGATGGGATTCGACCGCCTCGTGATGCTGGCCACTGGCGCCCGTCGTATCGCGGACGTCCTCTGGACGCCGCCGGTCTAACGGTTTCCAATGCTGCAAAAGAGGTGCGCCATGTTTCGATCGCTTGTTGCAACCGTCCTGATGTTGCCTGTGATATCCGCGTGCACCACGACGCCAGAGCCCTGCACCGCCGAATGGTTTGACTGGAAGACGGAACGGATCCTGGGCGAGTTCGTCTATGGCCACCGCCGGCAGATCGACGAGTTGCGCGACGTGGCGCCGCGGATGTTCGGCTCGGAAGGCGGACTGGAGCAGATAGCTCCCACATCAATGCTTGTTCTGACCGCGATCGGCGCCCTCCAACTCGCGGTCGATTTCGCTGATGACGCCTGGCCCGAGATCACCGACGCGGTCTCGGAATGCTCAAGCGCGCCGGACGCGAGCCGGCTGTTCGCGGACATGCTGCGGCGCGAGGGCGTCGACGACCGCGCCGTGCGGGCGATCGAGGATCTGGGCGGGCTGATGGACTTGACGCGCGGTCGGCGCTAGACGCCCGCGAACCGTGACCCGCTTGCTCGACATAACGTCTGCCCGAACGCTGCGCACCGCGGACGATCTCGTCGACGCGGGTCTTGCGCCGGACGCGCGGTCGCTCGCGCAGGTGACCGCCGCGTACGCCACCGCAATCACGCCGGCCATCGCCGCCCTGATCGATCGCAGCGATCCTGCCGACCCGATCGCGCTGCAATTCGTGCCGACGTCTGCAGAGCTGGATATCCTGCCGGAAGAGTTGCCCGATCCGATTGGCGACAAGGCGCACGAGCCGGTCGAGGGCATCGTCCACCGCTATCCCGATCGCGTGCTGCTCAAGATCGTTTCCGTCTGCCCGGTCTACTGCCGCTTCTGTTTCCGGCGCGAGATGGTCGGACCGGACAAGGATGGAAACCTGACGCCTGCGGAGCTTGAAACTGCGCTGGCCTATGTCCGCACCCACCCGGAAATCCGCGAAGTCATTCTGACGGGCGGCGATCCGTTCATGCTGTCGGCCCGTCGCGCCGAAGCGCTGACGCGCGCGCTCGAGGCGATTGCGCATGTGAAGGTGATCCGCTGGCACACACGAATGCCGGTCGCCGATCCTGAGCGTGTGTCCGACGCATACGTCGCCGCGATCCGCAGCCGGACAAAAGCAGTCTTTGTCGCGGTCCACTGCAATCATGCGCGCGAACTGACCCAGCAGGCGCGCGCCGCGCTCGGGCGAATGGCCGATGCCGGCATCCAGCTGCTTGGCCAGTCGGTGCTGCTGAAGGGCGTAAATGCCGACATAGATACGCTGGCCGAACTGATGTGCGCATTGGTCGAGTCACGCGTGCGGCCCTACTATCTGCATCACCCGGACCTGGCGCAGGGCACGTCTCACTTCCGGCTTGGTGTCGAGCAGGGGCAGGTGCTGGTCCGCGAGCTGCGGGATCGCGTCTCCGGCCTTGCGCAACCACAATACGTCATCGACATCCCCGGCGGCGTCTCGAAGGCGCTCGCCAGCCCTTCGGACGTGGAGATCGCGCAGGGGCAGGTCCGCCTGCGGGGCAGGGATGGCCAGTGGCGAGAGCATTGAAGCTGGCGGCTTACCAGCTCTAGCCAAGAAGAAATTAACGGTCGCGAAACGGCGGTCAGCTAGACAGCCTCCAAAGAGAGGCCGGTTCGCCCACGCATGTCCTCCGCCAAGCCTCCAAAGGCGCTGTTGAATTTGCAGCGGACGTCGATCTTGCTGGCTGACGCCGACATGATGGGCCAGAGCATCGTGGTCCAGATGCTGATCGGTTTTGGCGCGCGCACGGTCGTGCGTTGCGATGATATCGCAGAGGCCCGCCGTCAGCTGGCGCATCAAGCCTATGATCTGGTCATCACAGACCCGGCCGGCTTTGGACCCGAGGGATACGATCTCATCGGGTGGCTGCGTCGGGATCTGCCCGCGCCGAACCGGCATGCCCCGGTGCTGATCGTCACGGGGCACACGGAAAGCGGCAGGATCGGGCAGCTTCGCGATTCCGGCGCCAATTTCGTCGTCTCGCGGCCGCTCTCGGCGACCGTTCTGCTGGAACGGATTCTCTGGATGTCGCGCGAGAAGCGCCCGTATGTCGAAACCGACAACTATGTCGGGCCCGACCGCCGCTGGCGCGACGAGGCCCTACCGGCAGGGACGCCGGGCCGCCGGCAAAAGGATCGGGACGTTGCCGCGCGGATCGCAGCAGGAGGGGACATGAGCCAGGCGGAGATCGACATGGTCATGAATGCGGCGACCTCGTCATGAAGATCACCTACGCAAAGAACCGGTTGCGGGATGCGATCGACAGCGCCCCCCCAATGATGGCCGCCACCGCCGTCAAGCAGGCAGAAGCGCTGCTGGGCGAGATGGAGCAGGAGTGTCTGGCGCGACTCGACGTGTTGCTCGCAGCCTTTCCACAGGGACTATCGGGTGACGAAGATGCGCGAAGCGCACAGATGCGCGAGGTCTACGATACGTCCCGGCGAATGATCGGCGTTGCGACAGTCGCGGGTATCCCCGAGATGGACATCGCAGCGCGAAGCCTCTGCGAAGTGGCAGATGCGCTGCTGGTCCGCCAGAAGACGGATTGGGAGCCGCTGCGTGTGCACATCAGCACGATGCACCTGCTGCGTCGCTCGGACATTCCCGATCCCGCGAAGGGGCAGCTGCTCGTTGCACTTGAAAGCCTGCGGACAAAGATCGCTCCGGCGACGGCTTCACAGCGACAGTAGCTGTCAGCTCCCGCCTTCCAGCAGCTCCTTGAGGTAGGCGACGTGCTTGTCGAAGGCCTTGCGGCCGACGCGCGTCAGCGCCACGCGGGTACGTGGCTTCTTGCCCACGAAGTCCTTCTGCACGGCGATATAGCCCGCCTTCTCGAGGGCTGCGAGGTGCGTCGCCATGTTTCCGTCCGTCGCGCCCAGCACCGCCTTCAGCTTGTTGAATTCAAGCTGCTCTCCGTGGGCCAGCGCGTTGAGGGTTGCGGCTATGCGCAGCCGCATCGACTGATGGATGATCTCATCGGGCCCATCCATGCTCAGGCGCTCCTGAGCCACAGGCCGCCAGCAATCAGCGAGCCGCCGCCGAAGACGCCCATCCACAATGCGTAGTACTCATCGATCCAGACAAAGCCCGCCATGATTCCCGCCGCGGTGACGAAGCCGATAGCGAAAAGGCGCCAGCCGGCCCAGATGCCCGATGCCATGTACATGAAGGGGAAGAAGATCGAGATCATCGCGTTCGTCTCGCGCGAGGTCTCCGGCCGGGAAATGAAGATCAGGCATGAGATGAAGGTCAGCGTGACAAGCGAGGTGAGGCCGACTCGCCGCGCAATCTTCACGTCGAACGAAGACTGTGCCCCCGGCTTGATTCCTCGCGACTGGATTACTCCCGTTACTGCGCTGGCGATCATGCCAACGACGACGCCAGGGCCCCAAGCCCAGTCGGTCTGGTCAGGCCAGAATTGCGTGACGGTGTTCGCGACCAGCCACACCATCCCCCAGATTACGAAATGCGGAGCGCCCTGATTGTAGCCTTTCAGCGTGACGATGCGATCGCTCGCCTGGCTCACTTCCTCCAGCGCCTTCGCTGCTTCCTCGCGCGTTACGTTCATGGAGCTACTCCTTCAGGGCGGCGTCGAAGAAAGCGACAACCTTCGGCCAGTTGTCCCTCCAGGCAGCCATGTTCGCTTCGCCTGTCCCGCCCAGCATCTCGCTGACAGGGGCCCGCGCCATTGAAGCAGCATTGTCCGACGACGGGTCGCCCATGAAGACCATATGTCCCGCCGCGTCATAGCTGAGGTGTTGAACCTGATGCTTGAAGTTGTTTTCCTTCAGCCGTGCTACCACACGCTCGCCCATCTCGAACGACGGCCACAGCGCATCGGCCTTGCCTGAGACCAGCAGCACCGGACCGTTGGTTCTTTCGACCGGGATGATCGTCTCGGCGCGTTGGGTCGCCTGAACAAGGACGTTCTCGAACATCGGTTTCATCGGGCGGCCGGGTCGATAGGCCATGCCGTCCGGCGTTACAAAGGGCAGGGCTTTCCCACCGACCGTCCAGGCCGCGCCCATGTTCATCGGGTTCGAGAAGTTGAGTCCCTGCCACACGATTCCAGAGGGGGCGAATGCGGCCGCGGCCCTGATATCGTTTCGCCGCGACGCCAGGAGCAGCGCAGCCTCGGACCCGCGCGAGCCCCCAATCACGCCGATTGCGCCGGGGTCGATGCCCGGCTGCGCCTTGAGCCAGTCAACGGCAGAATCGAAGTATTCGAGAGGTATGTTTTCCAGCGTCTGCGGCAGCCCCTCTTCCCGGAAGTAAGCAAGCGCGAGCACGGCATAGCCATGACGTGCGAAGCCAGCGCCCACCCCGCTCGCCGCCGCGATGCCGCCCTCCGACCCGCCGAGTACGATCAGGGCGGGCGCCCGTCGCGTTCCTTCCGGGCGATAAAGTATCCCGTTGAGGCCGCCAGTGCGCACATCCTCACGGGTTGCGCCGTCCGCAGCAGGCGCACCGCGCGCCGCCGCCCTGGACGGCTGCGGCGCCGAGGCTGCACCGGGAATCCGCTGCAGCGTTACAACGGCCGCCGTGTCGCCCGCCACGGCGATCGACGCTGACTCAAAAGTCACGGGCCATGACGCATCATTCCCGAACGCATAGCCTTCGGCCGGCATGTTCATCTGCATGTCGCCGTTCTCGTCGTGGAAGGCCTGAATGGCGTAGCGGCCAGGCGCGACGCCTTCGAAGGTGACGGTTGTGGCGCCCGCTTTCGCATCGGCCATTCCACTGTGGGTCATGCAAGCGCCTGGGAAAGGCGCCTTGGGATCACCGCACAACGTCGCGAGCACGCTGCCCTTGGACGCCGGGATGTCATCGATGGTCAGTGTTACCGTAGATGTCTGGGCGAAAGCGGGGAGGGTAGCGGCGCCTGCAAGTACGGCGCAGGCGATGGCAATCATTCGGCGCGTCATGGTCGCTCTCCTGTGCATGGAGAGTACTTTGTACAACAAAGTACATTGTGTCAATCGGCCTCCCGAGGCCCCGGTTTGCTGGCCTGGGGCGTGAGCATCGGGACAGCGAACAGAGCGCCAGGGATCCTCGTCGAATGCGAATGCCGGCGATTCGCCTGACGCAAAGGCATCCACTCCACGCTCAAGAGGGGGAAGCCATTCGGCGCCGGACACTTCCAGGCCCTCGTAAAGGAAGACGCAGGTCGCGAACTTCACATCCAAGAAGGACGCGTATCAAACACGCGGGCCGCCGAAGATTACACGGCCGCCGAGCTCGAGATTTGGCCAGCTGGCGTTGTCTTCCACCGTCACGAGCTTTTCGCTGATCGGACCGCTGAGAGCCTGCATGAGCTGCTTACCTGGAGTTTTCGGTGAGCGCATGATGTTCGTATAGGCTCCTGCGCGTCGTGCTCGACGCCGGCGCAGCCGCCGCACATGGTTCCGGGACGCGTCAGTGCGACCGTATTGATGCGGTTGACGCCAAAAGCGAAAGGGCCCCAGCGACCGACTACCGGTCACTGGGGCCCTTGTTCTTCTTCCAGCCAATCCAGCCGAAGATCAGTGTTCGACGTTCCGCCACAGGCGCTTGTAGGACAGGAACACCAGCAGGGCGAGAAGGAGCAGGTAGGGGATCACCGCTGAGCCCATCTGTTTGCGGGCCACGGCTTTCGGATCGCCTGCCCAGGCCAGGAACACGGCCACATCGTGCGCCATCTGTTCCTGCGTGCTCGCCGTGCCGTCATCGAAGGTGACTTCGGCAAACTCCAGCGGCCACGCCATGGCAAGGAAGCCGCCGGGCGGCTTGTGGCGCGGGTCGCCCGACCAGCTGGCCGTCGTGTCACCGGGGAAGTAGGCGTTGTAGTGCTGGCCCGGCGCCACGGTGAGACCTGCTGGCGGCGTGGTGTAGCCCATCAGCAGCGAATAGATGTAGCCGGCGCCGCCATGGCGGGCCTTCGTGATTACCGAGAGGTCCGGCGGCAGTGCACCGCCATTGCCTGCGCGCGCCGCGATGTCGTTCGCGAACGGCCCAAGAATCCGGTCAGACGTCTTCGCCGGCATCATAACCTGATCGCCGGAGTCAGGATCGGTCGTGGGGATCTGGTTGGTGAAGGTCGCCGCGATCTGTTTCACGACCGGGTTGTCGTTCGGGTTGGGATAGCGCGGGTCGTAGAACGGCCCGCCCTGTTCGCCGAGGTTTCGGAACGACAGCAGCTTCATGCCATGGCAGACCGAGCACACTTCCGAATAGATCTTGAAGCCGCGTTGCAGCTGGTTCTGGTCGAACGTCCCGAAATAACCGTCATGCGGCCAGCCGCCGGCAGGCTCGAGCAGTTCATGGCCGCCGCCAGCTGCGTGAGCTTCGCCGCCTGCACCCTCTTCTCCGCCATGACCACCAGAGGCGTCAGCGGCAGGAGGAACAACGACAGGTTGGGCAGGCGCAACTTCGGTGGTTGGCGCGGGGATGGTTGTCGTGGGCGTGTCGGTCGGGGCCGGCTGGGCATCGGCCGGCGCAGCGGGTTGATCAGCCGCCGGAGCCGTTGCGGGCTGCTGAGCAAAAGCTGAAATCCCGAAGGCTGCGAGCGAAGTTGCGAGGAGGCCGGCGAGGGCGAGTTTGGCGAAGCGCATGTGTCTCTCCCTATTCCGCGGCCACAGAAGCAGCGCCCGGCGCAGTCGAAGCCGGAGCGACATGCCTATTCCCACGCACGCTGTCCGCAATCGATGGCGGCCGCGCCTTCGGCTTCTCGACGATGCCGAGCACCGGCAGGATCACGAGAAAATACAGGAAGTAGTAGGCCCCGAGGAGCTGCGAGAGCCACAGCCACTTGAAGCCTTCTTCCTGGATCGCGATGCTCGCGCCGGCCGAAGCAGGCAGGCTCGCCTGGAAGGCGGTGGCGTCGCCGTACTCGGCGTATTTCGGCGAGACCTTGGCGGCGCCATTGGTGTCAACATAGTTCACGACGAGGCCGTCTGACCATTTGAAGACCAGCTTGTCCGGGTCGTTCGCGCCGCAGAAACCGAGACCGATCGCGGACACGACGAACAACACGAAGAACTGCTGTCCCATGGGACGGTAGCGCATCGAGCGGACCTTCGAGGTGTCCAGCCAGGGCACGACGAACAGGATCAGGATCGAGCCGAACATCGCGAACACGCCGAGCAGCTTGGCTTCGATCGGGCCGATGTCGAACGTGATGGCGCGCAGGATCGCGTAGAACGGCAGCAGGTACCATTCCGGCACGATGTGCGCCGGTGTCACCAGCGGGTTCGCCTCGATCGAGTTGTCGGCGTGGCCGAGCGCGTTAGGCGCAAAGAAGACGAAGTAGGCGAACACCAGCAGGAACAGCAGGATCGCGAAGCCGTCCTTCACCGTGTAGTATGGGTGGAAAGGAACCGTGTCCTTCTTGACGTCCTTCACCGACACGCCGGTCGGGTTGTTATTGCCCGGTACGTGCAGCGCCCAGATGTGCAGGACCACGATGCCCGCAATCACGAACGGCAGCAGGTAGTGCAGCGAGAAGAACCGGTTCAGC
>CAIKXW010000088.1 GCA_903831485.1 uncultured Alphaproteobacteria bacterium
GGATCCCAGACGACGATGCGGAGCCGGGTTTCGACCTGTTCGACCAGCGCCTCCCATCCCGAAAGCCAGTCGAAATCCCCCTCGAAGACGGTTCCATCCTCGTCCTCGACTCCGACTGACGCCACGGAGAGCGCCGCACCAAAAATTACCGCTGCCAAAAATTTCGAAAAATAAAGCTTGGCCCAGCGGAGAGGATCGCCATAATCCGAAACTACCTCATGGGTGCATCCATTTCATTGCGACCGCAGATCAGCCGGAAATTTCCTTCCTAGACGCGCGTGAAACTCCCCACTCATCCTTCCTCCGCCCCTCTCTCCCCCCAGACCCCCTCACTCCTCGGCGCCGATCCCCGTTCTGGCCGTCCCCGGTGCGCCGGGCGCGGAAAGCAAATTCCTAGCAGTTGAACATCAATCTCCGCCGGGATCTTCCGGCATCGCTCGTTGTCTTTCTCATCGCGGTCCCGCTTTCGCTGGGTATCGCGCTCGCATCCGGGGCGCCGATTGTCGCCGGGCTGATCGGCGCGGTCGCGGGCGGGATCCTGACGGGCCTGCTCGCGGGATCGCCGTTGCAGGTGTCGGGGCCGGCGGCGGGGTTGACGGTGGTGGTGGCGGGATTGGTGGCGCAGTTCGGCTGGCAGACGATGTGCCTCATCACCGCGTGCGCCGGGGTCGTGCAGTTGCTGCTCGGCTGGTTCAAAGTGGCGCGCGGGGCGCTGATCATCGCGCCGTCCGTGGTGCATGGGATGCTGGCAGGCATCGGCATTTCGATCGCGCTGGCGCAGATCCATGTCGTGCTGGGTGGTTCGCCGCAGAGTTCGCCGCTGGTGAACCTGATCGGGATTCCCAAGCAGCTCGGCGTGATGAGCGTGCAGGCGGCGATTCTCGGGTGCCTGACGTTTGCGATCCTGGTCGTGTGGAAAAAGCTGAAGGTGCCCGCGTTGAAAGCGATCCCGGGACCGCTGGTGGCGGTGGTCGTCGGCACGGTGGTTTCCATCCTCCTGAAGATGGACGTGAAGCGCGTGGATCTGCCCGAGACCTTTGAGCTGACGAAGCTCGTCCCGCCGGATGCCTCGAAATGGGGCGCATTCGTCGTTGCGGTGCTCACGGTGGCGGTCATCGCCAGCATCGAGTCGTTGCTGTGCGCGGTGGCGACCGACAAGCTGCATTCCGGCGTCCGCTCGAATCTCGACAAGGAACTGAGCGCGCAGGGCGCGGGCAATCTCGTCTCCGGCCTGCTCGGCGGCCTGCCGATCACGGGCGTCATCGTGCGCTCGTCGGCGAACATCAATGCCGGCGGCGCCACCCGCTGGTCGGCGATCCTGCACGGCGTGTGGATTCTCGTCTTCGCGTTCTTCGCTGGGAAGGTCATCGAAAGCATCCCGCTGGCCGTGCTCGCCGGCCTGCTGGTGCATGTGGGCGTGAGTCTGGTGAATCTTCACCACATCCGGGAACTGACGAAGCACAACGAAATCCTCATCTACTGGGCCACCGTGCTCGGCGTGACCTGCGTGAACCTCCTGGCCGGTGTCGGGATCGGCCTGGGCCTCAGCGTCTTTTTCCTGCTGCGTCGTCTCTCCAACACGGAAATCTCCAGTGAACAGCGCGAAGGCAAATGGCATGTGCTCATCGGCGGAACGCTCACCTTTGCCTCGGTGCCGAAGCTGAACGCGGAGCTTTCAAAAATCCCCTCCGGCCATCCGGTGGACATCGACCTCGCCGTCGATTTCGTGGACCACGCAGCCTTCGAGGCGCTGCACGGATGGCGGGAGAATCACGAGAAGACCGGTGGCCACGTGGACATCGATGAGACGCACGAGGAATGGTATAAGCCCGCGAGGGCTGGCACTCCGCGCGCGGAGAAGTCTTCGCCCCGGAAGCGGAAGGTCTGAGGGCGCCGCTTTAACCCGAACTTGTTTTGAGCGCCGAGCATTCCGCATCCCAGAATCCGCCGGGCGCGACGCTGTCCCCGGAGCAGGCGCGACTCCGCGAGCGGATTCTTCACGCGGCGCATCTGCTGCCGCAGCAGGGCCCGATCGGCGTTTTCATTCACCACAACACGCTGCACGCGTTTGAGGATGATCCCTTCGACGAGGCGCTGCTGCGCGGCTCGTCGGTCTTTGGATGCGAGCCGTATCTCTCGGAGGATCGTTACCGCGAGGAACTGACGCGCGGGCGGATCCTTTTCCCGGAGCTGAACACGGTGCTGGAGCGCGACCTCGGCACCGCGGCCCGCGCGAGCGTGTGCGGGCTCGCCACCCGGCTCGAATTGCGGCTGGCGATGCTGCAACATCCGCTCCGCAGCGGCGACGGCCGCGAGCTGGATTGGTTCATGGCGGAGACGGATGCCCTGCTCACGGCGCGCCGCGACGTGGGCGAGGTGCAGCGGCGGCGGCTGATCACCGAGACGCGGCATTGGGTCATGCGCCGGTTGCGCGGCTCGCTGCCCGGCGTGCAGCGTCCGGAGTGGATCGACGGCCTTTTCACGCGGTTCAAGGAAACGCGCATCGAGGCGTGGGACGATGCGTGCTGGGAGGCGTTCACGCTTTCCGCGTTGTGGGAGGTGTGCACGGATGGCGTGCGGGCTGCGGCGACACCCGCCGCCGCGCCGGTGCGTCCGCTGATTCGCCATCGCGACATCGTGCTTGCGCTCGGCGGGATGGATAGCGACCTGCTGGTGAACGATGTGCTCATCCGACTGTGCGCCGCGTTCCTCGATCAGGGCATCGGCCATCGTAGCCTGCCCAGTCGTGACGACGGGCTCTTCGCCGCGTTCTGCGAGTACTTTGATCAAGACCGCTGCCCGGCGCCTTGGTGGCTGAAAGGCCTGCGCGACGAGGTGCGCAAGCTGCGGGGCGACGGCGTGAGCGCGCTCGAGTGCATCCGGCAATCGTTCGACGCGCTCGGCGTGGCCGTGGAGGAGACGGATGATTTTCTCTCCGCGACGCTGCTCGCGCTGCGCGGCTGGGGCGGGATGATCTGGCACGTGGAGGAACGCGCCGACCGGGTGCACCATGCGGTGCCGCAGGGCAGCCTCGTGGACTTCGTCGCCGTGCGGCTGCTGCTGGAGAAATTCGCGGTGGCCGCGGCGGCCCGCGCATCGCTGGGCTGGGAGGGATCGCTGGCGGCGCTGCGCGCGGAGTTGAAGGCGCGAATCCCGTCATCGCGTCCCGCGTCCGAAAAGCAGCGCGCATTTCTGATCTTCCAACTGGCGCAGGTCCTCGGATGGACACCGGAGCAGCT
Organism: uncultured Alphaproteobacteria bacterium; assembly: GCA_903831485.1. The sequence continues at coordinate 3,240 of CAIKXW010000088.1, forward strand.
CTTCAATCTCACGGCGGATCAATGGACCGCGCTCGTGCATGAAGTGGAGGGCTTCCGGGAGATCGACCGGCGGCGCATCTTCCATCTCGCCTACGAACATCGCTTCCGCGTCCAGACGCTCGATGCGCTGGCGGCGCATCCCGCCCGTCCGTCGGAGGCCGGGGGCCGGCCGTCATTCCAGGCGGTCTTCTGCATCGATGAGCGGGAAGAATCAATCCGGCGTCACGTCGAGGAGACCTCGCCGACCGCCGAGACGTTTGGCGCCGCGGGTTTCTTCGGCGTGGCGATGTACTATCGCGGAGCGGCGGCGGCGGACTTTGTCCCGCTGTGCCCGGTCGTGGTGAAGCCTCAGCATTGGGTGTCGGAGACGGTGGATGAAAAATTGCAGGCGGAACACCAGCGGCGACGCGGTACGCGGCGGAGGATCGGCATGGCGCTGCAGGGCTTTCATGGCGGGAGCCGGCGCGCGGTCAGCGGCGCGTTTCTCTCCGTGACGCTCGGGCTGCTCGCGACGATCCCGCTGGTGGCGCGCGTGGTTTTCCCGCGGCTCACGGCGCGATTCCGTGGATTTTTCAGCGGCTTCATCGCGCCGCCGCCTGCGACGCTGCTGGTGATCGAACGCAAGGAACCCAAGTCGGGACCCGAGGAAGATCGGCACGGTTTCCTGCCGGAGGAGATGATCGCGATCGCGGAGCGGCTGATGCGCGACATCGGGCTGACGAAGGGATTCGCGCGGCTGGTGATCGTGCTCGGCCACGGCTCCACGAGCATGAACAACCCGCATGAGTCCGCGCACGACTGCGGCGCGTGCGGCGGCGGAGTCGGCGGGCCGAATGCGCGGGCCGTCGCGCAGATGCTTAACGACCCGCGCATCCGCGGCGCGCTGCGCGAGCGCGGTATCATGATTCCGGAGGATACGGTCTTCGTCGGCGGGTTGCACAACACGAGCAGCGAGGCGCTCACCTTTTTCGACATGAGCCGGCTGCCGGAGTCGCACCGGTTCGAGTTCGATGTCGCGGCGAAGGCCCTGCAAGAGGCCACCGTGCGGAATTCCCACGAACGCGCGCGCCGATTCGGCTCCGCATCGTTGGGCCTCAGCCCATCGGCGGCAAAGCGCCATGTCGAGGGACGCGCGGAGGATCTTTCGCAGGTGCGCCCGGAATGGGGGCACGCGACGAATGCGATCTGCGTCGTCGGGCGGCGATGGAAAACGCGCGGGCTTTTCCTAGACCGCCGCGCGTTTCTCGTCTCGTACGATCCCACGCAGGACGATGCCGGTGCGGCGATCCTCAGTCGCATCCTCGGCGCGGTCGTGCCGGTGTGCTCGGGCATCAATCTCGAGTACTACTTTTCCTACGTGGACTCGCCGGGCTGGGGCTCGGGGTCGAAGCTGCCCCACAACATCACCGGCCTCCTCGGCGTGATGGACGGCGCGATGAGCGATCTGCGCACCGGCCTGCCGTGGCAGATGGTGGAGATTCATGAGCCCGTCCGGCTGCTTTTCGTCATCGAGGCCACGCCCGCCACGCTGATGTCCATCATGGAAAAGAACGCCACGATGAAAACGATGGTCGCGAACCGCTGGGTGCAGCTCGCGGCGATGGATCCGGTGACGGGGCAATTGAGCGTGTATCACGACGGGGTCTACGAACCGCACCATCGCAGCATCGATGCGCTGCCGTTCGCGGCGACTTCCAAGGAATGGTACACGGGATGGCGCGATCATCTGGAATTCGCCACGATCCTCGCCGGCACACCAGCCGCAGCCCGCCAGCCAGCAACCCACGCTTGAGCCGCCACGCACCATGCCGTCCCAGGAATCCTTTCTCTCCGCTCTAGCGCTCACCATTGTCGGCGCGCCGATTGCGCTCGTCGTCGTTTTCTTCGCGACCTTTTTGATCGGGCGGAAACTCGGGGAGGCAATCATCGGGCATCTCGTCCAAGGCACGGTCGCGGTGAGCCTGCTGGCCGCGATCACGGCGGCTGTGACGATGGCGGTGACCGGCACGGCCCAGCACGCGGTGGAACTCGGGGACTGGGTCATCACCAGCAGCTACCATCTGAAATTCGAGTTCGTCCTCGACCTGCTCTCGATTTCCTACGTCCTGCTGACGCTCGTGCTGTGCGCCACGATCGCCGCGTTCTCCACGCGCTATCTGCATCGCGAACGCGGCTACAACCGCTTCTTCGTGCTCTTCGCCGTCTTCCTGCTCGGAATGGTCACCGCGGCGCTCTCGGACACGGTCGAGACGTTGTTCGCCGGGTGGGAAATGGTCGGGCTTTCCTCCGTGCTGTTGATCGCATTTTTCCAGGAACGCCCGTCGCCGCCGCGCAACGGGCTGCGGGTTTGGATCGTCTATCGCGTCTGCGATGCGGCGCTGATGTTCGCGGCGATCCTGATGCACGAAATCAACGGCGCGGGTGACTTCGATCATCTGGTCGGGACGCAGGCCTGGCCGAAGCACGACCCGCTGCTGATCGGCCCGCACTTCGCGCTGCTCGGGCTGCTCTTCGTCATCGCTGCCGCGGGAAAATCCGCGCTCGTGCCGTTCTCCGGCTGGCTGCCGCGCGCAATGGAAGGCCCGACGCCATCGAGCGCCGTGTTTTACGGGGCGCTCTCGGTACATCTCGGGGTCTTTCTGCTGTTGCGCGTTAGTCCCGTACTCGACAGCGCGCCGTGGCTCTCGGTGCTTGTGATCACGCTCGGCTTGGTCACCTCGGCCTTTGCCTACCTCGCGGGGCGCGTGCAGGCGGACATCAAGTCGGCGCTCGCGTTTGCGTCGCTCACGCAGGTGGGAATCATCATCGTGGAAATCGGTTTCGGGTTCCGCTATCTCGCGCTCATTCATCTGATGGGCCACGCGTGCCTGCGGACGCTGCAATTCCTCCGCGCGCCGAGCCTGCTGCACGATCATCACCAGTTGGAAAATGCAATCGGCTCCCGCCCGAGGGCCGAGGGAGTGATGTGGGAGCAGCGGCTCCCGCCTGGCTTGCAGCGCTGGCTTTTCCGCTTTTCGCTCGAGCGCGGATTCCTCGATGCCATGCTGGACCGGTTCGTCGCGCGGCCATTTGTCGCCTTCTTCCGCAAGCTCGACGCGATCGATAGCGCGGTGTCGCGGATGATCGAGGGCGCGCCGCCCGGACCACCCCGGAAGGATCGCGCATGAATTTCTTCGTGTCGCCATTCTGGATTCAACTGACCGCCGGGCTGCCTTTCGCCGCGGCGGCGGTCCTGCTCTTCGTCCGCACGCCATCGATAGCGGCGCGATGGAGCACGGCGGTGCTGGCCGTGGCGCTTGGTTCCGCGGCGATCATTTTCACCGCGCACACGCTCGGTGCGGCAACGGCCGGCGGGGGACAGTTTGCCGTGGACGACATTTCGAGCCCGATGCTGCCGGTGGTGCTAGTGCTTCACCTGCTCGCGATGCTGGGCACCGCGAAGGCGCGCGTCTCCCCACAGTTCTGTGCGCGGCTGCTGCTCTCCGCGGGCTTCACCATGGCGGCGCTGCTTGCACAATCGGGCGCGCTGCTGGTCGGAATCCTTTCCGTGGCGGTGCTGCTGCCGTGGTGGGATCTGAAAAGCCGCGGACAACGCACGCGCGGCTATACGATCTACATGGGCCTCTTTCTCGCGCTGCTGCTGGCGGGCTGGTTCAATCTCCGCGCAGCGCCGCAGAGCGCATGGCCGGTCGCGCTGCTGCTGCTGGCGCTTCTTCTCCGCGGAGGCATCGTGCCCCTCCACGGCTGGATGCCATCGCTTTTCCAGAATGCGGCATTTGGTTCCGCGCTCGTCTTTGTGCTGCCCCTGACGGAACTGATCGGCGTCTTCCGGCTGCTCATCCCGCACGCGCCCGCGTCCATGATGGAAATGGGCGGCATCGCCTGCCTGGTCACCGCCCTGTTCGGTGGAGGACTCGCGATCGTTCAGCAGGACTCGCGGCGATTCTTCGCGTGCATCGGGCTCAGCCAGACCTCGATGGTGCTTTACGCCGTGCTCATGCGCACGCCCAACGGTCTCACGGCTGCGCTGTGCCTCTGGATCTCGGCGCCGCTCGCGCTAGCGGGCCTCGCATTTTCCCTGCGCGCGCTGGAGGCGCGGTTCGGCAGCCTCTCGCTACGGGAGCATCACGGCTTCTACGAACAGGTGCCCGGCCTGGCCATCTGCTTCCTCATCACCGGCCTGGCCAGCGTGGGCTTTCCCGGCACGATCGGATTTGTGCCGATGGAATTGCTCATCACGAGCAGCGTGGACAAGAGCCTCTGGATCACGGTCGTCCTCGTGCTCGCCGCGATGTTCAACGCGATCGCCATCATGCGCGCCTATTTTGCGCTTTTCACCGGGCGCAGCCCCACCACCTCCATCTCGCTGCGCACCACGGCCGGCGAGCGCATCGGCATCATCTTGATCAGCCTCATCGTCTTCCTCGGCGGATGGTTCTCGCCCGCGGTCGTCGAATCACGGCACCGCATCGCGAACCAGTTGCTCGGGGAACCCGCCGGAGCGCCTGTCGAAACTCCAATACACAAACCTAGCAAATGACCATGAACGGCAACCAACCGCTCTCAGTGAAAAACGTGACAGACCCCCTCACTCCTCGGCGCCGATCCCCGTTCTGGCCGTCCCCGGTGCGCCGGGCGCGGAAAGCAAATTCCTAGCAGTCACATCAATTCTGTGCAGTCTCATCCTCACCTCGCTGCGGAACCAAGCAACATCGCGCCCGAAGCGAGCCGTGCATCGCATCTAAGGACGCACGGCGGGAATACACAGATTCCGATGTCGGGGCCTCTGAACGCAGCCTGCCCATAAGCGAGATGAAGGAGGCGCTCATATCTTGGCTTGAAAGCCATTCTACTTCAGTTGTCCGCGATGGATCTGAACTCAAGTTCTCGCATTCTACCGGGTCAACGAGCATAATCACTGCGCGGGACTTATGGGTAGATGGAGCTGTTCCTGTCAGAAATGATCAACTCGCCTCGTTTTATGATGAATACTGGGCTGCAAGTATTGGCGACGGCTACATTGTAATAGGCACTCCTGTCTTGGGTGGGATCGAGGTGAGCCATGGGTATAGAATCCCCGACCTTTTGGAGATGGCTTCGACTTCATCATCGCTAGGAATATCCGCATCCGAAGACTTCGAGATTTTCATGATGCAGGGTTCTTGGATGTTCATCTATGGGATCCGGAGTAGCGATGGCTCTTTGATTGAGTATGACCGTGACTTTAAGGAGTTTGAAACCTTGGCGGGAATCGAAGCGGTTCTCAATCAATGGTGGGAGATCGAAATGGCTGATGCCCGTTAGCTAATGTGACGAAATTAGATTAGCGCCACTGCTGCGCTATTATTTCAAGCGGCACGGTTGGCGACCATGCTCGCAGGATTCCGCGGCGGGGCGAGGATGGCGGCGGAAGGGCAGGAAGCCCTTGCTAAGGAATACTGTTGGTGCGAGTACGGGGCGGCGGTGGCTGTTACTCTACATCTCAGTTTATCGAATCTCCGGATGCATCCATGTCAATTCCGTGGAAGCTATTTCAAGCGCCGAAAGCGCTTCCTCCAAAGCTAGACCTAGATCCACCGTTCTTTCGTTAGCCAGCAAGTCAGTTCCAGAATTTGGGGCATGATGGTGACGAACCAGCGAGACAACTGACCTGTCCCTTTATCTTCCAGCCAAGGACGGCGGTCCTTGGTGCTCCAGATCAGATGGATGAGGATGTTGGAGACAACTGACCTGTCCCTTTATCTATAAGATCAGATGGATGAGGGTGTTGGAGAGAGATTGCGGCATGGTGGATTCAATCAGCAGGGTTTTCGGCTCCAACGGAGCCATGCATACCAGCCCAGGGTGAAACCCTGGGAACGGA
>CAIKXW010000089.1 GCA_903831485.1 uncultured Alphaproteobacteria bacterium
GTGATGGCCAAGTCGGCGCGCGTCTACATCCCGGAAGTCGCACGCGGCATGAACATGAGCTGGGGGTCGATCCCGCGCATCACAGCACTGGTCGGTCCCGCCCGCGCCAAGCGGCTCGCAGCCTTGTGCGAGAAAGTGGACGCTGACACCGCGCTGAACTGGGGCCTCGCCGACGCCATCGCAGACGACGGTCAGGCCCTCGCCCGCGCGATGGAATTTGCGGAAGCCGCCGCCGCCCTGCCGCCCACCGCGCTAAAGATGGTCAAGCGCGACGTGAACGTCGCCGCTCTCGCCCTGTCACAAGCGACGTCACACCGCGACCTTGAGGCCTTCGCGCTGATGCAGCACTCGGACGACTACGCGGAGGGCGTCGCATCTTTTCTCCAAGGCCGTGATCCGGAATTTACAGGCGACTGAGAGAACGTCTATTCAGTCCGGCTCTCCCCGCCCGCGTGCGCGGCGCCGCGCGCATCGTTCTCTCGTCCGCCGAGAAGGATGTTGTAGAGCCCGTAATTGCCCTCGTGGCAGGCATACTCGTACATGTCCTCGTCAAGCCGGTTCAACGCCGTCTCGCCGCGCCACACGCTGGTATAGGTCACCGGATCATCGATCTCGAACTGGTAGAGCATCTGTCCGTGCGAGATTCGCGTGAAACGCTCCGTAATCCTGCCCGTCGGGCTCAGCACCGTCCGGTCCTTGCGCTGTTCGGCATGCATGTTGCGCGTTTCTATCACCAGCGTATCGCCGTCCCAGCGCGCGACAGGCTCACCCATCCACGCCTCGACGCCGTTGACGCGATGCGCGGCATTGATGCGGGCGACGCGCACATCGTGCACCATCTCCACCACAAGCATCACATGCTCGGGCGTCTGCACGATCTGGACGTTGTTGTTGTAGAGCCCCGATCGCAGCGGCGGTCCACCCGACATCAGCACGCACCGTTCGCCCAGCCCGCGCTCTTCCGGATTGTCATACCCATTGCCGATCGCGCGCGGACTTGAATCGCGCAGCCTCTTCCCCGCCTCTGTCAGCGCCGGTATCCTGCCGTCCTCCGGCCACACCACCCAGGACGAGCGCAGTTCGCCGCCAATCGACGTCACCCGCGATCCCGGGTCGGTATAGGCCACATCGTAATTGCCAACCGGCGGCAGGGGCTTGCCCTTCTCCGGCGCGCCCTCGTTCGGATCGACATAGTTCGCCTGCGTCTTCATGCGCTGGTTGAACAGCGTCCCGCCCTCGATCTCGTCCGCCTGCGTGCGCGAGATAACCAGCGGATAGCCCTTCGGCCGCTCCATCGGCGTCGCCGTGGCGGAGCTCCATACGCCTTGCAGGTCCGGCTTTCCCCCTGCGGTTCGCGGCGGCTGATACGCCGCCTGCGCCATCGCCGGCGCTGCACACACCGCGAGCACCAGGGCGGCCAGCATCGCTCGAGACATCAGCGACATCGAGTTCCCTCCTACGACCCCTCACTCTGCTGGTGAGCGTATCGTCACGCGGAAACCTACCGTCGCATCGGTCATCCACGCAACACTGGCCGCAGAGCAGCGATCAGGCGCCTTGGGCCTTTCGTGCGCTGCCCCTCCTGACAATGAAGTAGATCGCGCACAACACGACAACCACGCCTAGCCCCACCAGCACGATCTTCAGGACGTTGTCGGGATCGGCGATCCGCGACATCAGATCGCCCGCGACGCCATCGCCGCCGGCGACTTCGGCCGCGCCCACGGCGACGACAGCGGCGCCAGAGGCCGCTGCAGTTCCTGCAACCACCCCGGAATGTCCCGATCCTGCAGGTGACGCGGCAGAGCCAGCAGCAGGCGCTACGGATGCCGCGGCAGCCGCCGGCCCACGCCCGGTTTCCCCAAGCACGACGAGCGTTGCATCTTCCATCGCCGCGGGCGCCGGGCGAGCAGCGGGATCAAGATCAACATAGGCAATTTCCACCGGCTCTCCCGCCAGCAACGCATCGCGCACCTTCGGATACAGCGCCTCATATGCAGGGCGGCTGCCGGAAACATAGTGGAAGCCGTCCACCTTTGTCTTGCCCTGGCCAACAAGGAGGCAGCCCTGTGTGTCGTCATGGCTGTTGCCGACATGGATCAGGATGAACTCGAACCCCGGCACATCCGTGACGTTCAGCATACCCTTGTGCCAATCGGGCCCGAACTTCGTCCGGTAGGTCTCCGTGTACTGAGCATGAAACCCGCCTTCGGTGCGCAGCTTGAGCTGGTAGACGCCGGCCGGAATGCGGGTCTCGCCCTTCACCTTCGGGCCGGCGCGATACTGGTCCTCCAGCGTCCAGCACTGGAAGCGGTCATCGATGTAGAGCCGACCAAGCGTTGATTCATTGTCCGATTCAATGCGATCCACGCGCAACTGCATGTCGTCCTCCCCGAGCTGGAGCACAGCAGATCAGTCGCAGGCGACATGTTCAACCGCCCCGGTGCATATTGCGGCAATTGTCAGCGGCGCCGGTTCAACGCATCCCGCCGCAACGCCATCTGTGACCCCCGGCGCACGGCTGTGGCGGCAGCACCAGTGTGGTCGATCACCACGCCCGCCAGAGCGATGCATCCCGAAGAGGCGCGGTGCGTGCCTCTTCGATCTTCGCGATCCTTGCAACGCCGCACGGCGCTCCCGCAACGGGCCGCACCTCGTATGCCGTTGTCGCCCTCAGCCGCCACGGGGCGCCAGGATGGAACGCAAACCCGCGATGGCGGATTTCCAGCGGTTCGCACGCCTCCGTCAGCGTCACGAGGTAGTAATCCCGGTATCATCCCGATAGAGCAC
>CAIKXW010000090.1 GCA_903831485.1 uncultured Alphaproteobacteria bacterium
ACCGTGCCGAACATGACGACAAACGCGACGCCTGCCAGCACCCTGGTCTTCTTGCCGAACAGCAGGAGCACCGCATAGCCGGCCGTCAGCACGTGGAACGTGCCGGGGCTGATGCCGTCGGTGATCGAGAACACGCCCATCGCGATCATGAAGATCACCATCGCGATGGCGCCCAGCACCAAGGATGCCGTCGAAACCTTGCCTTCATTCTTCGCGATGGCGTTCACCACCCCGAAGGTGAAGATCAGCGCCGAGAGCATCGAGATCATCTTCACGAAGAAGGCGCCCGAAGTGTACAGCCGCTCCGCATTCAGGCCCCCAATGACGAGGCCGGTGCCGATCACGATCGCCGCCCCGACATAATGCCAGAGCCTCAGATTGCGCTCGATCGTCGAGGGCGCCTCATCCGTGATCCCGGCGCCCAGTAGGCGCAGGTTCATGATGATAACGCAGCCGCCGAGCAGGGCGAGGCCGATCAGGTGGATCGCGCCGAACGGCGCATAGAGATCGCCGATGACGGAGAAGGGCGGCGTCTTGCCGAGGTTGGCGACGAAGTCGGCCGCGCCGGGGAAGAGATCGTTGAAGGTCATGATTACTCTCCCTGGCCCGGTGTTGCAGCTTCGGTCTCAGCGGGCGCGCCGGGATCTGGCGGGCTCTCTTCTGCAGGTGTTTCGGTCGTCTCGGCCGGCGGGTCGCCGAAGGGATTCGGCGGCGGCTCAGCGAACGGATCGACCCGGCCTCCGCCAGCCAGCGGATCCTCATCTTCATTGAGCAGGCGCTCTTCTTCCTCCAGCGCGTCCTCGTCCATGCCTTCGTAAAGGTGCTCGCACTCCTGGAATGTGTAGAGGAACGAATCCGACGGAAGCTTGTCGCACTTGTACCAGTCGTAGGCGATGAACCGGCCGAAGATGATGATCAGCACCCAGCAGGTCATCGAGATCGCGCCCGACAGGCGCACATTCCGCGGCGGCGTCGGATCAGCATCCCACGAGGCCTGGCTGGTCTGCACCTTGTAGTGAAACCAGAAGATGTTCGCCATCGCGATGAGAAGGAAGATCATCTTCAGGCGGAACCACATGTCGTGGTAATAGAAGGTCGCCGGCTGCCGCCCGAACAGCGTGACCACGCCAGTAAACACCATCACGCCAAACGCGATCATGGTGATCGGCAGGATGCGGTCATTGAGCTTCGAGAACGGCACGTTCCTGAACGCGACGCCCATCATCCTCAGATCGATGATCCAGATAGTGCCGGCGAAGAACATCAGCGTCAGCACGTGCGTGCCTTCGAAGAGGTTCCAGAGGTTCTGGGACCCGTTCAGCGCCTGCGACCAGGAGAGGCCTTCCTCACCCTGTTTGCCGAGGTCGTACTGAAGCCATGCGAAGAAGTCGTGAAACAAGCTGGTCTCTCCCCTCGGCGGTCCCGCAATTACGGTGACCCAGGCATAAGCTCTACGGCCTTGATTTGGATCAAGGCTCTACTGGTTAGGTGGCGGCGGTCCGCCCGGCATCGGCTTGAGTGTGGTGTCGGGCTGGCCCATGTCGCCGGCAACGTAGCGGTTATGGCAGGCGACGCACGCCTGATACATGTCGGATCCGGCGTAAAAGAAAGCGACTTTATCCCGCGCCAGCGCCGCAGCCTGCGCTTTCATTGCGGCATCGTAGAGCATGTGGGTCGCATCGACCCATGCGCGATCGTCGTCCAGCGGGCGGCCGGGCAGCAGGAGCAGGTTGGTCGCCTCGGCGATCGAGAAGGCGGCGCTCTCGGCGGCGTGCCAGCCATCGTCGTCGGTCGGAAACAGTTCGACGACCGTGTCGCCGATGATCCAGCCCTGGCGATGCCAGACGCCGAAGGCGTTGTAGTCGATCACATGGGCCATAAGGTCGGCCATCGACACGTCGGTGCGGAAATCGGCCATCGTCGCGCCGCCCATGCCTTCGACAGCCGCGCCAGATGGCGTCGAGGTCGCAGGTGCGGATTGCGGCGAACAGGCAGCAAGGACTAACGCTACAGCAAGCGCCGTGGACGAACGGATCATCACCACTCCCCTCGGGCGCTGCGGCTTGGACGGCGTATTCGCCTGTCTCGACCAGCTGCGCATTTATTCCTCCACGGGCAAACTAGACCGCCATGTGACGCTGCGCCATGGCCTAGGTGTCGCATGCCCTGTCGTTCAACGCGTATGCCGGCGTCGCCCGTCGCTCTGGCGGGACTTTCCAGCAGCGGCGGAATGGCTGTACAGGCTAGGGAAACAGTCCGTCCAGACAGGACGGATCAGGAGGGAATAACGTGTTCAATCTGATATCCAGACGCGGCATGCTTGCCGCAAGTGCAGCATTCCTGCTCGCCGCTTCTGCCTGCCAGTCCATCCCCACGACTGTCGATCCGTCGACCTCCTCGATCGTGCCGGGCGACGCCGCGGCGCTGGGCTTTGACCCCGCCAAGCTGGACGCGATCCGGACGGCGTTGAACGCCGACGTGCAGAGCGGCAAGATTCCCGGCGCCTACCTGCTGATCGGCCGCAAGGGCCAGGTCGCGTTCCAGCAGGGCTTCGGCGTCCAGGGCCCCGGCCAGACCACGCCGATGTCCGATGAAACCATCTTCCGCATCTTTTCGATGACCAAGCCCGTTGTCGCCGTCACGGCGATGACGCTGGTTGAAGAGGGCAAGCTCAACCTCGACGCGCCGGTCTCCGACTACCTGCCGGCATTCAAGGACATCAAGGTCTGGCAGAAGGAAGGCGATCCGAAGCCTGCGACCAAGCCGATGCTGGTCCGTCACCTGATGAGCCACACGTCGGGGATCATCTACTCCTTCATCCAGCCTCAGCTTCCGATCTCGAAGGCGTGGGTCGCCGGCGGCGAACAGCGTCAGGATCTCAACGCGAAGGACTGGTCCGAGCAGGTCGTCGCCAAGCTGCCAATGGCAGCCGAACCGGGCGACGCCTGGAACTATTCGCAGGGCCTCGATGTGCTCGGCGGGGTGATCGAGAAGATCACCGGCCAGACGCTCGAACAGGCCATCCGCGAGCGCGTCACCGGGCCGCTCGGCATGACCGACACGGGCTTCATCCAGCCCAAGGCCAAGGCCCCGCGCTTCGCCCAGTCGCAGAAGCAGGACGCGCTATACTACGACTACACGATGGACCGCGTCCTCTTCGCGGGCGGCGGCGGCCTGTCGTCGACAGCGGAAGATTATCTCCGCTTCGTCCATATGCTGGCGAATGACGGCGAGTATCGCGGCGTGCGCATCCTCAAGCCGGAAACTGTCGATCTGATGATGATCGACCAGACCACGGCGGAAGTGCGCGGCAAGGGTCTGTTCTTCCCGGGCGCCGGCATGGGCTTCGGCCTTGGCGTGTCACTGGTGATCGACGATACTAAGACAAAGACGACC
>CAIKXW010000091.1 GCA_903831485.1 uncultured Alphaproteobacteria bacterium
CCGCCGCCATTTCGCATGGACTGGCGCAGGTCGAAATAGTGCGCCTCGCGGATGGGGCCATTGGTGGCGAGCACGCGGTCGACGAAGGCTTTCGCGCGGGGCGTTTCCTCGACCTCGTGCGGGAGGACCAGGGCCATGACGCCGGAGGGCAGCGTGAGGATCTGCGAATTGAAGAGATACGACTTCACGGCTTCCGGGAGCGTGAGTTCGTCCTCAGCGGCTTCGAGCAGAACCGGCTCAAAGCCCTTCGCGGCGCATGTGCGCTTGAGGGTTTCGAGAAGGGCGTCGCGTTGTTCGAAGGCGTTCGCATGGAACAGCAGCGCCGGGCCGTTGGACACGGCCACGACATCATTGTGGAAGGCGCCGCCATCGATCGCGGCTTTCGACTGCTGGGTGAGCAGCGCGCCGCCACCGGTCCATAGGTCATGCTGGGTGGCGACGATGTGGCTGGCTTCCATCGCCTGTCGCGCGCTGAAGCCGCCCTGCCCGTCCTTGGCGAAGGCGGACTTGCCGTAGACAAAGATCTCAAGGCCACGTTCGCCATGCGATGGCGCAAGGCGGCAGTGGTTGGCTGCGCCTTCGTCGCCGAAGGTGTGGAAGGGGACCGCGTCGTGAACAGTGAAGTGTTTCTGGTCTGCGAAGATTGCGCGGAGAACGCGCGTGGTGGTTTCGACTTCGAGCGAGCGGTGAAAGTGGGATGACAGGTTGGCGGGGGTGAAGTGGACCTTGCCATCGCCTGTGTCGGCTGACGGCGAGACGGTCGCGGCGTTGGCGGTCCACATGCAGGACGCGGACGAGACGTTCGCGAGAAGCAGCGGATTGGCGCGCGCGGCGGTTGCGATGACCGTGGCGTCCGTGCCGGTGAAGCCCATCTTGCGAAGGCTGGGGACGTGCGGGCGCTCCTGCGGAGGCAGAGCGCCCTGCACCAATCCCATGCGCAGGAGCGCGCGCATCTTGGAGAGGCCCTGCAAGGCTGCTTCGCGCGGGTTGGAGACTTTTCCCTCGTTGCTGGCGGACGCAAGGTTGCCTTGCGCGAGGCCGCCATAATTGTGGGTCGGGCCGACGAGGCCGTCGAAATTGACTTCTATCGCGCTCATGATCTCAGCCCCACAATGGCTTCATCATCCTTCACGGCCCCGGGCGCGATGAGGCTGGCCATTGGCCATGCGGTGTAGTCGGCCGCGTAGTAGCCTGCCGGGCGGTGGTTGCCGGACTGGCCAACCCCGCCGAATGGGGCCGCGCCTGATGCGCCTGTGGTCTGGCGGTTCCAGTTGAGGACGCCGGCGCGGACTTCCGCCTCGAAGCGGCTGAAAAGATCGGCGCTGTCCGAGATGAGGCCGGCGGCGAGGCCGAAGCGGGTGTTGTTGGCTTCGTCAAGCGCTGCTTCGAAGTCGGTGACGCGGATGACCTGCAGCAGTGGGCCAAAGGTTTCTTCGTCGCGGCGCTCGGGCAGCGCGGTGACGTCGATCAGGCCGGGCGAGAGATAGGCGGGGCCGAGGGCAAGCTGCCTCGAATCGCGGATGGCGACGCCGCCGTTGCGGAGCCATTCGGTTTGCGTGGCGAGGACCTGGCTTGCTGCGTGCGCCGAGATCAGGGGGCCGATGAAGGGCTGCGGCTGGGCGTCAGGCTTGTCGACAGTGAGGCGGTCGATCAGCGAGGTGAGCGCGTCGAGGACTGCGTTGCCCTCCTCACCAGCCTTCAGGATCAGGCGGCGGGAGCATGTGCAGCGCTGGCCCGACGTGATGTAGGCGGATTTGACGATCAGCTTCGCGGTGGACTGCAGGTCGGCTGCGTCCCACACCACCAGCGGATTGTTGCCGCCGAGTTCGAGCGCGACGATCTTCTCGAGTTTGCCGCCAAGCGCGCGGTGGATCGCCCTGCCCGCCGGCACGCCGCCGGTGAAGAGGATGCCGTGGACGTTGTCATGCGCGACGAGTTGCTCGGCAGGCGCGCGGGCGCCGTGCACGAGATTGACGACGCCGGGCGGGATGCCGGCCTCTTCCCACAGACGGAGCGCAAATTCGGCGACTTCGGGCGTTTGCTCGGAAGGCTTGAAGATCACGGTGTTGCCGGCGATCAGCGCAGGCATGATGTGGCCGTTCGGCAGGTGCCCAGGAAAGTTGAACGGTCCGAGCACAGCCATCACGCCATGCGGGTGATGGCTGATGCGCGCGACGAAGGCGCCGGCGGGGGCTTCCTTCGTCGGCGTGCGTTCTTCGTAAGCCTTCACGGAGAGTTCGGCCTTGCCGACCATGGCTGCGGCTTCGGTGGCGGCGTCCCACAACGGCTTTCCGGTGGCGCGCGAGATGACGGCGGCCATGTCAGCCTTGCGCGCGTCGACCAGTTTCGCAAAGGCGCGGACGATAGCGATGCGCTCCGCTATGGGGCGGCGACGCCAGGCGGGGAGTGCGGCATTGGCCGCTGCAACGGCGCTGTTGACGTCCTCGTGGCTGGCTTCGTTGCCGCTCCAGGACGTCGAACCGTCAGCGGGCGAAATCGACGTGAAGGAGGCGCCGCCGCCCATCTGCCAGCGGCCACCAATAAAGCATTCGCCGGTGAAGCTCGGGAGACTCATGCGCGCGAGCCTTTCAGGCGGTAGACCAGCACATCGTCGCCGTCGCCCGCCCCGATGCGGCGGAGGACTTCGGCAGGATCGTCCTCGCGGGCAAACTGCGTGACGGAGAACTGGCTGAGGCTGGGGTTAGCGATCAAGCCGACGTTGGGCCGCGAGCCGGACGTGAACTCGGAGCCTTTCATGCGCCGCGCTTCGCGGACAGTATCGAGATGATCGATGAAGGCCTCGACCGTGGGGCCCGCGTCGAAGATGTCGACCACGTCGTTGTAGCGGAAGCCCTGCGATTTCAGCATCGCAAGCGCGGGTTCCGCGTCCGGGTGCGGGCGCGCAATGACGTTGCGGGCTGCATCGGGCAACAGCGAGACATAGATCGGATAGCGCGGCATCAGGTCGGCGATGAAGCGGTGGTCGCGGGCGCTGAGCGTGTCGGCCTTGCGGTACTCCATGTGGAAGAATTTCGAGCCGACCGCGTCCCAGAACGGGGACGTGCCCGCTTCATCCGTGAAGCCGCGGATTTCCGCCATCGCCTTGGGACCGAAGCGGATCGGATCGGCTGCGATGAGCATCAGACGCGCGAAGGACAGCAACCGGCCACGGCCGCCGCCACGCGCCTTGCGCTCGATGAACAGCGTGCCGAGTTCGCTGTCGCCGTGGTAGTCGTTCACGAGAAATAGCAGGTCGAGTTCGACCTTCACGCCGAGCTCCGGCGAGACCTTGGCGTCGCGCGAGATGCGGTAGGAATAGAATGGCCGCTCGACGCCGAGATTGGTGAAGATGCTCGCCGTGCCGAGGAGCTCGCCGTCCTCCTCCATCACAAGGAAGTAGCATTCGTTGTGCGGGGCAATCGAGGGACGGCCAAAGGCAGTGAGCGAGCGTTCGATGCGCGCGGCCATGGCGTCGCGAGAGGACGGCATGGTGAGCATGCCCAGATCGACACGCGCGATCATCGCCGCGAGATTCTCGAGGTCGTTGCGGTTGGCCGGGCGAACGATCGCTTTACTCATGGCGCTGGCTTAGCTCCCGGCGGCGAACTGCGCCAGAGTCTCCTGCCCGAAGACTTCCACCGCGGCGCGAAGATCCTGCGGGCTGACGCCGCGGCCCGTGGCGCGAACATAAAAGCGATCCTCGACGAGGCGGCCATAGCTGCCCGATTGGGCGGCCTCGTTCCAGTCCTCGACGATGATGGCGTCTCCGGCGCGCCGACGGCGGGAGTAACCGTCGGCGGTCTCGCGGTCGAATTCCGATGTCGAGACGCCGCCGAAACCGATCACCTGCGCGATCGAGGGCGAGTAGACGATCTGGAGCGAGAGGCTAGTGGCGCCGCCGCGGTACTCGGCTTCGAGGCGAACGGTGCGCTGGCCCGGCTGGCCTGTACGCTCGACGCCGGCGGCGACGCGGTCGAGGCCGGCAAGCTGCGCGGGGGCTGCGCCGCGCAGGTCGCCATTGCTCACCTGCCCGCCGCCACCCGGACGGAGCACGCCGGCGGAATCGGGCGGCGCTGCGTCAGGGCCGCGGAGCACGGGCGCGTCGGACTCTTCAAGGAATTGCAGGCGAGGGAATTGCGGGAAGGGATTGCCCGTGGGGCCGGCGACGAGCATCGCCGCCATGCCGACGACCAGCGCCACGCCGATCGCGGCGAAGATCGCGACGATGGAGTAGTTCACCGCCGACTTCGGCGGCGGGTGCATAACGCGGGGGACGCCGAGAAACAGCAGGTAGAGGCTGTAGCTGGCGCCAAGTAGCGCAAAGACCTGCAGCGCGGGCCAGGCTGCGAGCACGCCGGCCACCATGGCGGCGGTTATCGAATAGGCCGAAACCTTGAAGGCCTGCCGGTAGCTGCGCTCCGCCCCGAAGCGTGGGGCGAGCCAGTTGATGATGTGCCCGAATATGAACACAGCTGCGATGGTGAGGACGAAGAACAAGACTGCGGAAAGAACAACGCCAACGACTGGCGCGCGATACCAGTCGCCGCCCGCCTGCACGCCGACGACATACAGGGCGATAAAGATCGCGCCGGTGGGGATCGCGGCCAGCGGGGCGACGTAGCGAAGCGTCAGGCGGCGCGGGTCGGCCTCCTCGCGGTCGATCTGCTCCCAGGCGGGTCCCGGCGTGAGGAGCAGGGTCTTCACCCGTGCGATCAACGCGAGCATGCGGGGGCCTTCAGGGTCATTTCGCCACCCTAGCCGGGTGCGCGGCCGTTTCAAATGCTTGCCGTTACGCGGAATTTTGCGCAAAGCGACAATCCGGCCCACTGGCAAGTCGCGAGCGACATGTATATGGAAGCTGGAAACTTGCGAGTTTCTCCTCCGGACGGAGCCTCTGCATGGACGCGGCCGCGACCCATGACCTGCCCTCAACCCACGAACCCGCCCGGCGCGAGCCGACGGCGGACGAGAAACGGCTGACCTTCTGGGCGCTGATGATCGTGTTCCTGTTGAGCGCGCTGGACCAGACCATCGTGTCCACCGCTATGCCGACGATCATCCAGCAACTCAACGGGCTGGAGCTCTATGCGTGGGTCACGACGAGCTACCTGCTCACCTCGACGGTGATGGTGCCGATCTGGGGGAAGCTGGGCGATCTCTACGGCCGAAAGCTGATTCTGCTGATCGGCATCGCGATCTTCATCGGGGGTTCGGCGCTGTGCGGACTTGCGGGGGAGTTTGGGGACCTGCCGCTGCTCGGCGATGGGATGATGCAGCTGATCATCTTCCGTGGCATTCAGGGCATTGGCGGCGGCGCGCTGTTCACCACCGCCTTCGCAACCATCGGCGACCTCTTCCCGCCGCGTGAGCGCGGAAAGTATGCCGGCATGTTCGGCGCCGTGTTTGGGCTCGCCAGCGTGGTGGGGCCGATCGTCGGCGGATACTTCACGGACAACGGTACGACGACGATTGCAGGCATGGAGATCGCGGGCTGGCGGTGGTGCTTCTACATCAACCTGCCGACGTCGCTGATCGCGCTGGCGATGATCTGGTACAAGATGCCGAACCTCGGCCACACGGGCGGCGGCAAGATCGACTGGTTTGGCGGCTTGTTCGTGGTGATTTCGATCGGCGCGCTGATGCTGGCGCTGACGATGGGGAATGAGAGCGGCTGGCTGCACCCCGATGTGCTGACCCTGTTAGCGATGTCGATCGCGACGGGAGCGGTATTCATCTGGATCGAGAGCAAGGTTCCCGAGCCCATCCTGCCGTTGGCGCTGTTCAAGATACGCGCCTTCTCGACGACGACGATCGCATCGTTCGTGATCGCCATGGCCTTCATGGGAACGGTCATCTACATGCCGCTCTACCTGCAACTGGGGCTGGGATTCCAGGCAACCAACAGCGGGCTCCTTCTTCTGCCCTTGATGGCGGGGCTGATCATCGCGGCGACGCTGTCGGGCCGCTATGTGACCAAGACCGGCAAGTACAAGGGCATGATGATCGGCGGCGCCGTGCTGCAGTTTATCGGCATCCTGCTGATGTCGCAGCTTGGACCGGACGCACAGGAATGGGACGTGATCTGGCGGCTGTTCGTGCTCGGCGTGGGGCTTGGTCCCTCGCAGAGCCTCTTCAACATGGTCTCGCAGAGCGCAGCGCCCATGCGCCAGATCGGCGTGGCGACATCGACCACCATGTTCCTGCGCCAGTGCGGCGGCATGATTGGCGTGTCCATCTTCGGCGCTCTCCTGCTGGCGCACATTTCGGACTCCATCGGCAAGCTCATGCCTGGCGCGAAGGTCGATCTCGGCGACATGCAGCGCATGGCGCTGATGGCATCCGAGACCGGCGCGCCCGTGCCGGCGGGTATGCAGGATTTCATCGCCAAGGCCATCTCGGATGCGATGAGCTACATCTTCATGGGCAGCCTGCTCATCGTGGCGGTGGCGTTCGTGGCGATCCTGTTCATCCCGACGATCACATTGCGCGGACGCGGTCCGGGAGCGGCGGAAGCGGGTGCCGACCTGTCCCCGACGGTTGCACCAACCGACGCCGCCGGCGCGAAGGCCGTGGGCCGGGGCGAAGCAGTCTAGCGGTTGACGCGATAGAGGCTGAGCGAGGATGCGCCGAGATCCACGGGCGTGAGCCACTCGGGATGCTCGCCGCGCCCTAGCATAGCGGAGAGTGTTTCTTCCGCGGGGATGCCATCTGCCCCCCGGATGGCATAGAAGGCCGTTTCCGGCGCGGCTGCGCATACCAACACATAATCAGCAACTGACGCCTGCACGATTGCGCGGGCGCGCTCAGGCGCCGACCGTAGCGCGTTGATCGCGGTCATCGTGCCCGTGGCGTTGCGGTGATAGGGGCCGGACAGGACGCTGTGGTCTGTCCACACCAGCACGCCCGCGCCGAGCGCAAACTGATTCAACATCACGCCGGCCGGAGCGGACGCGAGCGAACGGAATGCCACAGGCGTGGTGCAGGCCTTCGAACCGGCCACGCGGGAATCATAGTTCTGAAGAACGGACCGATCGGTGATGCGCGCTTGTAGCGCCTCGCCTGCACCGGCCCAGGCAGCAGCGGCTGATCCTGCGGCGATGCCGGCAAAGGCCATCGCGCGCAGGGCCGATGCCTTCATGCGGTACTCCCGGCGCGCAATGGCCACGGCCCAGGCGCCGAAGGGTATGGCGAACGTCGTCGCGAAGATCGTGCCGCGGATCTGCCATGCAAGAACGACCCAGCCCATCAGCAGAAAGCCCAGCACGATCCAGCCCGCAGGCTGGCGCCAGTGGCGATGCAGATACACGACAGCTGCGAGGAGGCCGGCGAAGGCGGCGCCCGCGATGGACAGCAGCATACCCGGATCGTCAGCGAAGAGCGCGCCGAGCGAGCGCGTTTCCGATATCTGCGCCATCCAGAGCGTGTTCATGTCCGCGCCGAGTGCAGAGTAACCACCGCCAAGGCATTGCGGGAACAGCATCACCAGCGCGATGCCGCCAACACCGGCGAACACCGAAGCTGCGCCGAGGCGACGCCACAGGGTGCTGATGGCCCCCGCCGGGATGAGAGTCAGCGCAAAGGCAATGCCGCCGGCAATCAGGCCAAGACCGAGGAATGGCGCGCCCATGGCGTCGCAGACCTGCGCGCCCCACCCGGCAAGCGGCACAAGGGCAAGAAAGGAGATGAGCGACGCTGCAGAAAGACCGATCCCGATGCGCGCGAAGCCGGCGCCGTAGGTCTGAGGTTGAAGCAGCCAGAGCAGGCCGGCGATAAGGAGGCCGGCCACCACGAACGGCACAGCCTCTGCCGCTGTCGCCATCGCGACGCCCAACGCTGCGCCGACCCAGAAGCCAGCGCGCGGTTTGCCCCGCATGCGGATCAGGCCCCATGCCGAAGCGAGCACGAGCACGAGAATAACGTTGTGATGATCGAACGCGCCCGGCGCGAATTTTTCGGTGGCGGGAAAAGCGAGGGCAGCGATAATTGCCGCGACCCACTGCGCGTCGCGCTTCAAACCATCCGCCGCGCCGAGTTCGCCGCCGATGCGAACCGCGAAGAACATGAAGGCGCCGAGCAGGCCAAGCGGCCAGACGAACGCCATCGTGATTTCGGCATTCACCTGCCCGACGACAGCGGCGAGAAGCGCGATCGGCGCCGCGAGCACCGCATCGATCCATTGCGCCCAGTGCATGGTCGTCCCGTCGGGCGGATTGAGACGGTGTTGCACGTTGTCGAACCAGTCCTGCCCCAAGAGCATGTCGCGAATGCGCACGAGGCGCATGGCATTGTCCGGCTCGGCGAAATCCTGATTGATCGCGGCCATGCCGGCGCCAACCGTGAGCAGCACGGCGGCCAGCGCCCAGCCGACAAGCCAGGCTGCGTTGCTGTCACTATCGCGCTGAAGCTTCATGCCGCCCGCCGGTCGCCGAAATCCAAGTCAAACTAGCAAGGCCAGCTTAAGTATTTGCAAAATGGCGGTTTTGGGTGGTTCTGGACCTCCGCCGCAGTCCTGTCACCTTTGCCGCAATCAAACAGAACGGCCGCCATACGGCGAACGCCGCCCGATTTCACAACTGCACTCAAGCGGGGACACGAACCCGCGAGTCGGCCGCCTGAACCACCGGATCCCCGGAATGGCGTGCGGCCTGGGGGGGAAACATGAGCATCCGTAACGTCGCGCGTTTCAGCATTCTGTCGGCCATCGCGCTGGCAGGGGCGGGCGCTGCGAACGCAGATGTATTCCTAAAGGTCACCTCGCTTCAGGGCGGCGCCGTGCAACGCGGATTCGAGGGCCAAATCGAACTGGGCGGCGCCACGATGAGCGTGTCGAGTTGGACCGCGCCTGATCCGACCGGCATCGGCGACACCGTGCGTACGACCTCGGTATCCCCAATCTTCATCACGAAGTCGCCGGACCGCGCCTCGCCCAAGCTGACATCCTACGCCGTCGAAGGCATGCCGCTCGGCCGTATCGAGATCACGTTCACGGACGACAACACGCAAGCCGTGACGTCGCGCTGGATCCTCGACGGCGCAGAGGTACGCAGCATCAATATCAGCCCCGACCCAATGAACGGGAACAAGCCGGTGGAGATGGTGGAGATCGGCTACGCGACGATGACCTACCAGTATTTCGACCCGGCGAACAAAACTGGCCGCCCGGCCGAAGAGGTTAAGTTTGCAGTGCCGGAAGAACAACTCTTTCCCTATGACGCGGGCTGCCACTGATCATCAGTAAGCTCCAAAATGGCCGGCGCGCTCCGACACGCGCCGGCCGATTCATTTGGACCTAACCTATCCCTGCTAGAACCGCGGCCGTTGCGGGAGGATTACGTCAGATGGCCAAGGCCGCGTTCCACAAGAACCAGAAAGTGTTCGTGAAGCCCGTCGGCACATGGGCGGTCGTCGAGCAGGTTCTGCCGCAGTGGGTCAAGGGCCTCGATGAACCGCTCAAGGTTCACTACGATGTCGGCCTCGGCCGCGAATTCTCCGCCAGCGAACTGGTCGCCGATAAGTCCGGCGCGCCGGTCGATGACGTTGCGATGCTCGACAACTGGCGGATCAACCGCGCGCGCAATCGCTGGAATGACACCGAGGACACCACCGGCCACCCCTATCCCGGCACCTTCCCGGTTGTGACGACCGATGAGAAGAACTGGGGCGGCTGGCGCGTCCCCAGCGCGGAATACGACCGCGACCCAGAGCGCATCGAGTTTCAGGCGCGGATCATCCAGTCATCGCCGCAGCTGATGCAGATCGCCCAGGCTCTGGCCAAGTTCGGTCACCACTTCTCGGACGACATGCCGGCCGAACTGCTCGACCTTTCCAAGAAGGCGACGATGCTCCTGCGCCGGGTCCATGATCGTGCGGGCGACCTGTCCGCGCCAGCCCAGGCGGCGGAATAGCCCAGCCTGCCAAGGTGCAGAAAGCAAGGCGGCGCCCTTTATCTTGGGCGCAAACCCTGTAGGCATTCTCGGGCCGCAGCTTCCGTGCGGTGAACACCGGGCAGCCCGATCATGCGCACCGAAACGCCGCCCCCCGTGAGGCTTGCGGATTACCAACCCTTCCCGTTCAGGATCGACAGCGTGCGGATGCTGTTCCGCCTCCACCCTTCCGACACGCGGGTGGTTACGGAACTTGCAATCATGCGGACCGGCGCGAAGGATGCACCGCTGCGCCTGGACGGCGAGAAGCTGGCGCTGCGGTCGATCAGGCTGAACGGCTTGGCCCTTGGCGTCGACGACTACACGGGCGACGAGGAAAGCCTCACCGTATTCCGGCCTGGCGATGCTTTCAGGCTCGAAATCGAAACCAGCATTTCGCCGGAGACCAACACTGAGCTGTCAGGGCTCTATGTCTCCAGCGGTCGCTTCTGCACGCAGTGCGAGGCGGAAGGCTTTCGCCGCATCACCTATTATCCGGACCGGCCAGACGTGCTTGCACCGTTCTTCGTGCGCATCGAAGCGGACAAGACGAAGTATCCCTACCTGCTCTCCAACGGCAATCCGACAGCCAAGGGCGATCTCGATGACGGCCGGCACTTTGCCGAGTGGACCGATCCGCATCCCAAGCCCTCCTACCTCTTCGCACTGGTGGGCGGCGCGTTCGATGTGCTGAGCGATGATTTCACCACGATGTCGGGGCGGCCGGTGAAGCTGTCGATCTTCGTCGAGACTGGTGATGCGCCCCGCGCGGCCTACGCCATGCGCTCGCTGAAGGAATCGATGAAGTGGGACGAGGAGGTATTCGGCCGCGAATATGACCTCGACGTGTTCCAGATCGTCGCCGTGCGCGATTTCAACTTCGGCGCGATGGAGAATAAGGGCCTCAACATCTTCAATTCGTCCTACGTGCTGGCCGACGGCAAGACAGCGACGGATGCCGACTTCGAAGCCATCGAAAGCATCGTGGCGCACGAGTACTTCCACAACTGGACCGGCAACAGGATCACCTGCCGCGACTGGTTCCAGCTGTGCCTGAAGGAAGGTCTCACGGTCTATCGCGACCAGGAGTTCACCAAGGCGATGCGCTCGCCGGCCGTGGCGCGGATCAAGGAAGTGATCCGCCTGCGCACGCGACAATTCCCGGAAGACGCAGGCCCCCTCGCACACTCTGTTCGGCCGGACCAATACGGGCGGATCGACAATCTCTACACGGCCACCGTCTACGAGAAGGGCGCTGAACTCATCCGCATGCTGCGCCTGATGATCGGCGACGCCGCATTCTTCGCGGGCATGACCCAGTATTTCGATACGATGGACGGCACCGCCGCGACGATCGAGGACTTCATCGCATCCTTCCAGCCGCACACATCGCACGACCTGCAGGCGTTCTCGCGCTGGTATGCACAGGCAGGCACGCCTGCGTTGAACGCCAGGGGATCGTACGATGCGGCGAGCAGGCAGTATCGCCTGACGCTGACGCAGATGGTGTCGCCCACGCCGGGCCAGCCCGACAAGACGCCGGTGCGCATGCCGATGCGGGTGGCGCTTTTCGATGACAACGGCGCGAAGCTGGAAACACGTCTCGATGGCGGCGCAGCGTTGCAGGATCATGTCGTTGTGCTGGAGACGGCTTCAAACACGTTCGTGTTCTCGGACGTCGCCTCGCCGCCTCGCCCGTCCCTGAATCGCGGATTCTCCGCGCCCGTGCGCCTGTCGGATGACCTGTCCGAAGCCGACCGTGCGGCGCTCGCAGGCGTTGATGACGATCCATTCGCACAGTGGGAGGCGCTGCAGTCGATCGCGCGGCCGCTGATCCTTGATGCCGTGCGCGCCGGCGGCAAGACGCCGGATCGTCA
>CAIKXW010000092.1 GCA_903831485.1 uncultured Alphaproteobacteria bacterium
GCCCGGCCGGCGTCCAACAACGCTAAAGATGACCCGCCGAAGATCGGCACGCCCCCTGAACGACGCTTGTGGATCGACTCAGCCGGATTGCCACATTCTGTATTCCGGCGGCGGTGGGGCCCTTTCCTGCCGTTCGCGCGGTCTAGCGGGCTGTGTAGCCGCCCTCGCTGTCTTAAGCTATTTGACGACGGACAGAACCGCCACGTTGACTTGCCGATTCCCGCCCAACCCGGCTTGACCCTGACCATTGAGACGTACGTTCGACGCACCAACCACGCCCACGCGGCAATGCAAGTTTGGCACGCATTCACTCGAAGAGGGTGTTCGCTCGCGCCGCAATCCACCTGGGGATGAATTGGGTTCACCTCTGCCCTGACAGGCGTACTTTAAAGCGTGTCGCGGCACGCATGCTGCAGCGAAACGCTCGTATTCGAGCTGTCGACCATAGGGGAAGAAACATGGCTGAGAAGAACCTTGCCGGCGAAACCGGCGCGAAATACGCTTATGAAGCACCGACGCTGAACGCCGTCGGCTCCTTCGAGGCGCTGACTCAATGGGCCGGAACCGGCTATGCGCTTGACGCTCCGTTCTCCGCTGGCACGCCTGCCAGCGGGATCACCTTCTCGGATCCGCCGCGCTGAGCCCGGATATCTGTTCGGAAGTTCTGGTCCGGATCGGGACGGCGAGACACTTAGGTCTAACTTCATGCTTGATACTTCCTGCCGCATAGCAGCAGACCCGGAAGTCGTCGCCTGTCCCTTCGGGGACGGGCTGGCGCTTCTGGATCTCCGGTCCGGCCAGTATTTCACCACCAACTCGGTCGGGTCCTTCGTCTGGTCCCGCATCGAGCATCCGACCTCGGTCGCTGACCTGCGCCAGGAGATGGAGCGCCATTACGATGTGGCTGCCGAGCAGTGCGCGCGCGATCTCGACGCCCTTCTGCGGGGGATGGTGAACGCGAAGCTCGCGAGCGCCAACGATGCGGCGGGCGCTTAGATTTCTGCAGCTGTCTCTCGCCGACAAGGCGATGCTGGCGGGATGCCTCTGGCGTCTCGCCTCAACCTACATTGCCTTGCAAACGCGCGGATACCACCGCGCCAGCCATGATCTGACGGCGCGGCTGGCGCGCCGGAGGCCGTCTGGCGGCCAGCTCCCCTCGGCGGCGAAAATCATCTGGGCGGTTCGCGCCGCGGCACGGGTCTTGCCTCGCACCCGCTGTCTCGCCCAGGCCGTCACGCTTCATTACCTCCTGGCCCGATCGGGACATGCGTCGATCATCCGGATCGGCATCACCGGAGACAAGGCATTGAGTTTACAAGCGCACGCATGGGTCGTCCGCAACGGTCGCATCGTGATCGGCGAAACCGGTGCGGCCGACGGGCGTTTCCGGACGATGACCGAGCTTCAACTGGCGCCGCGATGAGCCTTATCGCGGGCCTCGTCAGGTTCGACGGGGGCGGGCTGGACGGCACCCGTCTCGCCGCGCAGGCCCTTGCGCCGCGCGCGCGGGGCAATGTCTTGCGATGGGAGGGCGCCTGCGCCGCACTCGCGGGCGACGCCACGGCGAGCGCGACACGCAATCGTGGCCACGCTTCTGCTTCCGACGGGCTCTCTGTCGTCGTCGACGCCCGGCTGGACAATCGCGACGAACTGGCGGCGGCGACGACCTCCGATCCCTCGGCGTCCGACGCCATGCTCATTCTCTCGGCCTATTTGAAGTGGGGTGAGGCAACGCCAGAGCGGCTGCTCGGCGACTTCGCCTTCGCAATCTGGGATGGGCCGCGGCGCACCCTGTTCTGCGCACGCGATCACGCCGGCGTCCGCCCGCTCGTCTACAGCGAAATCGCGCATGGCGTCGCGGTCGCATCTGAAATCAAGGGAATCCTCGCAATCGGCGGCGAGCACCGGTTCTCCGCAGAGGGAATGGCCGATTTCCTGGCCGGGCTGGCGCCCGAACGAGATGCGACCTGGTATAACGGCATCAAGCGGCTTCCCCCTGGCCATGCGATGAGCGTGAAGCCGGGCGGCAACCGGGTCTGGGCCTACTGGCGCCCGCAGGCGGCCGCCAGTTTTGTCGCCGGCGACGTCGTCGAACAGTTCGAGGCGGTCTTCAAGGAGGCGGTGCGGACACGGCTTACGCCAGACGCCGGCGTGTTTCTCAGCGGCGGTCTCGACTCCTCGTCGATCGCGTTGACCGGCAGCGGCATGGCCGAGCGAGCGCTTCCCGCATACTCGATGGTGTTCGAGGGCGCAAAGGACGAGCGACCGCATATCGAGGCCGTCCTGAGCGCCGGCCGTTTCAAGCCAAACTTCGTGCAGGCTGACCGGATTGCTCCCTTCGACGCGTTCGCCGCGCTGATCGTTCAGCAAGATGGACTGTTCCAAGCGCCCGGGCTCGCCAACACGGTGCAGCTCTACCGCGCGGCTGCGGCAGCAGGTTCAAGGATCGTTCTCGACGGTCAGGGCGGCGATGAGGCGGTCTCGCACGGTTTTGGTCATCTCAAGCACCAGGCGCTGACCGGCGCGTGGGGCGGCCTGTGGCGCAATGCGTCCGCCGAGGCGGGCATCTACGGCGCAAGCCGGCTCGACATCTTTCTACGCTATTGGGCGCATCTTGGACCGGCGCGGCGCGCCTTCGCAGCTGCGCACAACACGCGCCTGCGCATGGGGCGGGGGCTTGCAAGGCTGGCGGGCCGGCCAATCAATTCGGGGGCAGGCCAGGGCCTGATCACCGCCGCCTTCGCGGATGTCACCGGCGTCGTCGAACGGCATCGTGCCGCCGCAGCCGCCCGCAACCGCTTCACGTCAGAGGCCGAGCAGCACGCCCTGGTGCTGAACGGCCCGATCCCTTCCCACGCCCTCGAAACGCTGGACCGCGCCGCCGCTCACGCCGGCGTCGAGCCGCGCTATCCCTTCTGGGACAAGCGCCTTGTCGAGCTGTGCCTCAGCATGAAGCCCGAAGACAAGATCCGCGACGGCCGCACGCGCCATACCCTGCGTCAGGCGATGGAAGACGTCTTGCCCCGGTCCATCCAGCGGCGAACCGACAAGTTCGATTTCACCCGCACCCTCGCGCGCGCGATGCAAGCGCACAACGATGACCTCATTCGCGACGCCCTTGCAGACACAAGCGGGCGGCTGGGCGCCATGATCGATCTTGCCCGGGTGCGGTCTGCTTATCAGAGGATATCCGTGGCTCCTCAACGCGCCACGGGCATGGACGTGCAGGCAGTATGGCGGACGACTGCGATGTCCATCTGGATGGCGACCCGGAACGACAAACCGGCGGCGCGCGAGGCGCCGCCTGCACCCAAGGCGATGGCAATGGCGGCGACCCATGGCTGACACAGGCTTCGATATCCTTGCAATGGCGGAAAGCCCGGCGGTGGGCCAGACCTATCGCGCCTTCGACATGATCATAAGGTCGGACATCCCGTTCCCCGAACTCGAACGCGCGGCCCACGCCGGCGAACCGGACCTTCGCATCCGGCTGCGCCCCATCTCACGCGACATCACCAGCGCGACGCGTTCGACCTACGCCTACGGACCAGATGAGCAGTTCCTGCACTGGCCAACCGTCGGCAGTTTCCTGATCCGCGGCGCAGACACGATCGACGTCGACCCGGCTCCAGGGGCCAGCTCCGGCCTGCTCCGCCTGCCGCTTCTCGGGCCCGTCATGGCCTTGCTGATGCACCAGCGCGAGCGCCTAGTGCTGCACGCGAGCGCAGTGCGGGTCGGCGGCCGGCTGATCGTGTTCGCTGGCGACAAGGGCGCCGGCAAGTCGACAACGACGGCTGCCGCTGTCGAGCGCGGCCATGCGCTGTTCACCGATGATCTGCTTCCCGTAACCATCGCGCCGGATGGCCGCGCGATGGCCTATCCTGGATTTCCTAGCCTGAAGCTTGTGACGGACTGCGCGTCCCTGTTCAGCCTGGAGCGCGCGAGCGAACTGGCCGCGCCGGTCGATGGCTTCCCGAAGCGCATCCGGCGGCTCAACCAGCCCTTCATGAGCGCGCCGGCCTCGCCCGCCCGCATCTACATCCTCAAGAGATCCGACGGGGCGAGAACTGCAGAGCTGTCGCAGGCCGACGCTCTGTGCGCGGTGATGCGGTTCGCCTATGTGCCGCTGTTCCAGAGCAAGCCGTGGACACCGCCCGAGACCCGCAGGCATTTCTCGCAGTGCGCAGCGCTGGCTGCGGGAACGCGCGTGGCGCGGCTCGAAACGCCGTCCGACCTCAGCCGGCTGAACGAGATCATCGACTGCGTCGAGGACGATCTCGCGACGGATACGCCGTGATGCGGGGCCACAGCGCACGGTCATCACTTGGCGCGGACCTGGCGCTGGTCTCGCGGTTGCTGCTGTCGCTGGGGCGCGGCCGGACAGGGTGGGCCGTGTTCCTGCTGGCGTCGAGCGCCGTGGCCGAGGGGGCGTCGCTCCTGCTTCTCGCTCCGCTGCTGACACTCGCCCAGGGCGAGGTGCAGCTTTTCCCGGTATCGCTTCCGGCTCCATGGTCCGCCGAAGGCCTGATGACGATCCAGTTCGGATTGCCGGAGGCGCTTGCGTGCCTTTGCGTCATGGTGATCACGCACAGCCTGCTCGGCCGCACGCGCAGCATCGTTCTGTCGTCCCTGCTCGGCGCGGTCGTGAACCAGGTGAGGCTGTCGCTGTTCGATGCGATCAGCCGGGCGCGATGGTCTTACGTATCGCGGCAGCGCACAACCGATCTCACCCACCTGATGACTGCGGACGTGGATCGCATCCAGAGCGCAGCGTTCAGCTTCCTCATGTTGCTTCAGGCGCTGGTCGCGATCGTGGTCTACACGGCAGTCTCCTGGCTGATATCGCCGGCGATGACGCTGTTTGCCGCGATCTGCGGCGGAGCGATCCTGCTGCTGATGCACCCTGTACGGCGCCTCGCGGCGTCCTACGGCAGCCGCCTTACGGAGCGGCGCAAGCAACAGCATCGCATCGTGTCGGAGTTTCTGTCCGGCATGAAGGTCGCCAAGAGCTATAACGCCGAGCAGAGCTATGTCGCGGACCTCTCGGACGAGCTTTCGTCCTCTCAGCAAGACCTGACGCGCTTCGCCCAGGCGAGCGCGACAGGCACTGCGCTGCTGCAGATCGCGAACGTCGTGATCCTGGCGGTGTTTGTCTTCGGCGCCGTCAAATGGTTCGCCCTTCCCATGACCGAGCTGGTGGTGCTGATCCTGGTGTACATGCGCGTGTCGCCACGCTTTACCGCGATCCAGGCGGCGATGCACGAAATGCTTGTGAACGCCCCGGCCCTGCAGGCCGTTGAACAGATGCGGGCGGACTGCCTGCAGAATATCGAGGAGGCGGCCGGCGCCGCGGACGGCCTGGTTTTCGAGGACGCGATCACGCTGGACAAGGTCACCTATCGCTATGGCGTCGATCAGGGCGGGGTCAGCGGCGTGTCGCTGACGGCGCCGGCAAGAAGCGTCACCGCGCTGGTCGGCGGGTCGGGCGCCGGCAAGAGCACGATCGCCGACCTCGTGATGGGGTTGATCGCGCCGGAGGCTGGCGCTGTCCTGATCGATGGCGCGCCGCTGGACGATCGGAGCCGCCGCCGCTGGCGCGACAGCGTCGCCTACGTGCCGCAGGATACGTTCCTGCTCAACGACACGATCGCGGCCAACCTGCGCCTTGCTCGGCCCCAGGCCACGCAGGCGGAACTCCAGGACGCCCTTCGCGCCGCCAGCGCCGACGGCCTCGTCAACAGCCTGCCGGACGGGCTGCTCACCATCGTCGGCGAGCGCGGCGGCCGGCTATCCGGCGGCGAGCGTCAGCGCATCGCGCTGGCGCGGGCGATCCTGCGTCGGCCGCGTCTCTTGATCCTGGACGAGGCCACCAGCTCGCTCGACGCCGAGAACCGCGCGCTCATCATGCAATCCATTCGCGGTTTGCGCGAGGAAATGGCCGTCCTGCTCATCACGCACGATCCGATCATGCTCAAGGTCGCCGACAGCATCGTCACGCTGGAGGGCGGAACAGTCGTCGAGACCTCTCCCGCCTCGCCCCGGTTTCCCGAGCGATCGCGCCGCAGCGCTGGCACAGGGCGCGGCTGATGAAGCCACGACCCTCTCCTGCGAGCCTCCATGCCGGACGCGTCGCCAGCGCCGGCCCGGCCGTGGGCGGAGGCGACCGCGAGGCCGATCTTCTCGTCATGCTTGCGGGGGCGGGGTTGCAGGGGCGCACGATCCCTCTCCCGGATGATCACGCGATCGACTGGGATCGCCTGATCGAGATCGCCAACGACAACCGCATCCTGATCCTGGCGGCGCGAGGCCTTTCGCCGGCTGCCGCCGCGCCGCAAGCCCTGTGCACGGCGCTTGCGCGCTATCGCGAACTGACCTTGCGGTACAATGGCGCGTTGCTCGCCGCATTGAAGACTGTGATGGCCGCCTTCGAATCGGCCGGGGTCGAGGCCGTGGTGATAAAGGGTCCGCTCGCGCAGATCGGCCTCTATGGCCAGTGCTTCCTGCGTCCCTCGACCGACATCGATCTTCTCGTCCGTCAGCGTGATTTTGCCAGAGCCAACGACGTGCTGATCCGGTTGGGCTACGCGCTTCCTGCGGATTGCGCTACGCCGTGGTGGCGCCACTTCCTCGGCGAGCAGCACTTTCTTCATCCCAGCCTTCCCGCCGTCGATCTTCATCATCGCGTGCAGCAGCCCGGTTGCCCGTCGCCGCGGCGGAGGGAGATGTTCATCGACCAGCGCACCTCGCAGGACTTCGGCGGCCAGGCCTTTCCGGTGCTGCCGCCTGACCTTGCCTGCCTGATGTCGTGCATCAGTTTGGTGAAGGGGGTTCTGCATCGCGAGGCCGGCGCCGCGCACGCCTGCGATGTCTACAGGCATCTCCAGAAGCGTACGCCGGGTGAACGCGCCGCCCTCCTGCAGATGGCGGAACCCCTCCTTCAGCGCCGCACCATGCTGGCCGCATGGCGCATGGCCCGCGCGCTGTTCGAGCCGGCCGGCAGCTGGACGGAAGGCGACGATGTGCTGCCCGGCCTCTCGAACGCCCAACTCAGGAACGCCGTGCTTCGGCCGGGGGGCACGGACGCACAACTGCCGCGCCGCTCGCACATCCTGTCGGAACTCTGCGATACTTGGCTGTCCTTCTCCCGCGAACTTGCCTGGGCCTACTCAGCCGAGCTTGTCGCCTCGGCGCTCGGCCGAGGCGCCTAAGGGGGCTGTCGGACCCGGCGAAGCGTGAAGTCGCGTCAACTGTGAACAGGCATCTGAAGTTGGCCCCTCCGCTAGCAAAATCAAACTCTTAGTCTGCCGCGGTCGGCGTCGGGACCCCGCGACTGTTTACAGGCCGCCCGACGACGACCGGGGCGCAGATCACGCTGGCGGTCAATGCCGTCGGCCTCGTCTCGGGCCAGCTCCTTGGGGATGTCGTCCGAGGCGGAGGCGTTCTGCGAGAACAGCAGCAAGAAGATCGGCGCGGCGTCCAGCGCGCGGGCCGTGGTGGTGCGCGAGTCCTCGCCGGCGCCGACCTTGGCGTCATACCAGGCCTCGCCGCTCGAATATCCGCTTGGTGGTGTGACGCTGCTTCACCGGAGCATGCTGGTCGGCTGCGAGGATCGCATCGATCACGCCCAGGAACGGATCGAGCTTCGGCCGCGCCGGCGTCTTGGCCCGCCGATATCCGGGCGGC
>CAIKXW010000093.1 GCA_903831485.1 uncultured Alphaproteobacteria bacterium
CCGGCGGGGCCACTCTGGCTCCCACGATTGCAACGGCGGCGGCGCACCAATCCGTAATGACCGGCCCTCGCGGGCGCGGAAGCGGCGGAAAGACAGGATTGCGGGCCAGAAGTCAAGCGGTCGCTGACCTGTGACCGCTCGAGAGGTTCTGTCTCATTGCAGTATCAGCCGGATCGGCACTAGAAGACCCTTAACGCCGCGGAAAAGTGGCCAGCATCGGAGGTTGCCGTGAGATTTGCCCTTGTCCTCGCGCTTGGTACTGCGCTGGCCACCGCCGGCATGGCCCAGGCTCAGACGGCGCCGGCCCCGGGCACGCCGATCGTCAAGGACGGCTACAAGTCGCCGCGCACAGCCTTCGGCCAGCCGGACCTGCAGGGCGTGTGGTCGAGCGCCTCCATCACGCCGATCAATCGCCGCGCCGAGTATGGCAACCGGCTGACCCTGAACGAAGCCGAGATCGCCAAGATCGAGGCCGATGTGCAGACCGAGATCGAGGAGGGCGACGCCCCGACCGATCCTAACGCGCCGGCCGATTTCAAGCCGGTGACGACCGTTCAGCGGCCGGAGTTCGCGGCTGCTGGCGGCGACGTCGGCGGCTACAATCGCGGCTGGCTCGACCCGGGCAACCATGTGATGCGCGTTGGCGGCGTTGGCCGTACATCGATCCTGACGACCGAGAATGGCCAGTTCCCGCCGCGCAAGGCGGGCGCCGCCACCTCGCCTGCCCCGCAGAATCCGGCCGGCTCGAATTCGTTCGATTCGTATGAGCGCCGCTCCGCTGGCGAGCGTTGCATCGTCTCGTTCGGGCGCAATGGCGGCCCGCCGATGCTGGCGAACGGGTTCTACAACAACAACTACCATTTCGTTCAGTCGCCCGAGCACGTCGTCATCACGGTCGAGATGAACCATGATGCGCGCATCGTGCGTCTGAACTCCAAGCACCGCACCGACAATGTCCGCCCGTATTTCGGCGATTCGATCGGCTGGTGGGATGGCGACACGCTTGTGGTGGAGACGACCCACATCCCGCGCTCACAGCAGTTCGCCGGCTCGTGGGAGAACCTCAAAGTCACCGAGAAGTTCACCCGCGTGGCCGAGGATAGCCTGCACTATGCCTTCACGGTCGAAGATCCGACGATGTGGGAGAAGCCGTGGGGCGGCGAGTACGAGTTCCGCCCGCTGGGCAACCCGCTGTACGAGTACGCCTGCCACGAGGGCAACCATGCCCTGCCGGGCATTCTCGGCGGCGCGCGCGTGATCGAAGCGGCAGAAGCGGCCGACGCGGCGAAGAAGGCCTCGGCGACCAAGCCTGCCAAGGCTAAGAACTAGACATCGAGCCAAGTCCGGAAGGGGCTCTCCTGAGCGATCAGGGGAGCCCTTCTGATTCCCGGAGAGGCGCAACCCCTCCGGTTTACGGCAGCCTGGTCCCGCGCGACCTCGCAGCCCCTTGAAAAGAGTCTGCATATCGCAAATGTGGCGCCTTGCGCGCCGGAGACCGGCGCCATGGGAGAAGCCTTTGCCCGATCTCTTTCCGCCTGACCTGTTTTCGCCCGAGACGGCGGGGGCCTTCTTCACGATCATCTGGATCGACCTTGTCCTCGCGGGCGACAATGCCGTGATCATCGGGCTTGCTGCAGCTGGCCTGCCGAAGGAGCAACGCAACAAGGCGATCCTGATCGGGATCCTCGCGGCGACGGGCTTGCGCATCCTGTTCGCACTGGTGGCGACGCAGCTGCTGGCCATAATCGGATTGCTGATCGTCGGCGGCATATTGCTTTTGTGGGTGTGCTGGAAGATGTGGCGCGAACTGAGCACGCCCCACCACGCGGACGAGGAAGCGATCACGGGAGTCGACCTGGATGGCGATGGCAAGATCGCGGGGCATGCGATCGGCAAGAAGAAGTCGCTGCGGGACGCCGTCATCCAGATCATCGTCGCGGACGTCTCGATGTCGCTGGACAATGTGCTGGCCGTTGCGGGCGCAGCGCAGGGCCACCCGCCGATCATCCTGATTTTCGGACTAGCCCTTTCAGTGATCCTGATGGGCGTGGCTGCGACCTTCATTGCGCGGTTGCTGCAGAAGCACCGCTGGATCGCCTATATCGGCCTGCTGATCATCTTCTATGTCGCGCTGAAGATGATGTGGGACGG
>CAIKXW010000094.1 GCA_903831485.1 uncultured Alphaproteobacteria bacterium
AGGGCGAGGAAGACCGCTAGGGTCTCCCGCCCACGCTGAAAACGCCAAACGGCCCGCGATCGTCTCGCGGGCCGTTTTGATTTGGGATTTCCCGAAGGATCAGGGAGAAGTTGGTGGAGCCAGACGGAATCGAACCGACGACCTCTTGCATGCCATGCAAGCGCTCTCCCAACTGAGCTATGGCCCCACGACCGTGGACCGGTAACGGCGATTGTCTGCCGCCCCGATTTGGGAGCGCGTTGCTTATAGCGAGACCTGCCCCGGATCAAGCGGGGAAACGCAAGGATCGGGAATGCCCCGCACGCTGACGTTTTTGCCCGGCACAATGTGCGATCACAGGCTGTGGGACCCTGTCCGAACCCGCATCACCCCCCGCTTTTCAACGGCCTATCTGCCGATCGAGCATGAAGCGATGCGTGATGGCATGCTGGCCCTGCTGGCGGCGGCGGCGAGATCGGCCCCGCTTCATCTCGTCGCGTTCTCGATGGGCGGCTATCTGGCGCTCGATTTCGCCCTCGAGCACCCGGATTCGGTCGCCTCGCTTGTCACGGTGGGTTCATCGGCCTTCGGGCTCACGGTCGCCGAGAAGGCCGAGCGCGTGCGGGCCCTGGAACTCCTGGCGAAGCACGACTATCGCGGCATGGCGACCAGCCGGCTCCAGCAATTCGTCTATCCCTCGCACTGGGCCAATCCGCAGGTCGTCGACGTGATTCGCGCCATGGACCGCGATCTCGGCAAGGAGACGCTCATCGCGCAGCTGAAGGAAACCAGCGCTCGCGATTCCCTTGGCCCCCGCCTGTGGCGGCTCGATATCGATGTCCTTCTGATCGGCGCCGACACGGATCCCTTCGTACCGAGGTCAGCGATTGAGGAGATGACGCGCCTGATCCCGCGTGCGCAGTCGTCGTTGGCGAACAACGCAGGTCACATGATCCCGCTCGAACAGCCGGACTGGCTGGCCGCGGAGATCACGCGCTTCCATGCAGGCGTCGCAGGCTAGGCCGCATCCGTCGAGATCGTGTCCGGCGACAGGATGGCCAGCACCGCTTCGTTCGTCTGCGCATCGCGTAAGGCCGTACGCACGCGTTCCTGCCGGAACACACGGGCGGCCCGCGCCAGCGCACGCAGGTGCTCCGCCCCGGCATCCGTCGGCGCCAGCAGCATGAAGATCAGGTCGGCCGGGCGCTCGTCGATGGCTTCGAAGTCGGCGGGCTCAAGCAGCCGCGCAAATCCGCCCACCGGCCGCGTCAGCGACTCGATCCGGGCATGCGGGATCGCCACGCCCTCGCCTACGCCGGTCGAGCCCAACCGCTCGCGCTCCTGCACAGCCTCGTGGACCTCGCGCGCGTCAAGGCCGAGCGACCGCGCCATCAGGCCCGAAAGCTCCGCCAGAGCCTGCTTGCGGCCCTGCCAGCGGGCGCGAGCCACGATGGCGTTGGGAAGGAGAATGTCGCGAAGGCTGGACATCAAAAAAGCCCGCCGGAGAAAACGCGCATCGAACTCATGACCCTAAATGGCCTCGGCCCCGCCGCCGCCCTAACCATACCTGGGGTGTAAGGTCCAGCTTTCGCCGGGCCAACTGCGTCGCACCCGACAAGCAAATGCAAATCTTCAGCCGTCCTTGCCGGGGTCAACCCAGCCGACATTACCGTCCGGGCGGCGATAGACCATGTTGAGCCGCCCGTGGGCGGCATTCCGGAACATCATTGCCGGGGAATCGGCCAGCTCCAGCTGCATCACCGCCATGGAAACGGTCATTGTCTGAATCTTGGTGTCGGACTCTGCAACGATCGCCGGCGCCTCGCCGTGCCCATTCGCGACAGTGTCGTCTGGTTCGTCCGCATCGCCCGATTCGTCACGCGGGAGGATGATGCGCTCGGCGGCCATCTCCACGGCCATGCCGTCTTTCGCGCGATGGTTGCGCAGCCGGTTCTTGTAGCGGCGCACGCGTGTCTCGATCTTGTCCAGCGCCATCTCGAAGGCCTGGTAACCATCCTCGCCTTCGCCGTGCGCCTGCAAGGTGACGCCGGACGGCAAGTGGATCGAGCAATCGACGTAAAAGGCCCAGCCTGGCTTCGCAACTGTAACGAACGCTTCGCCGGTTCGGTTGAAATATTTCGAGATGCGCGATTCCAGCCCGAAGGCGATGCGTTCCTGCAGGGCGGCGCCGACTTCTAGCTTCTTGCCCGCGATCTGAACTTGCAATGGAGGCTCCTTCTGCTGGTGCATGCAGGAAACGCATGCGCGGAGACGCGACCCGCCCTCACTGATCTAGATCAACTGTGGGATTGCCAAACGGCAAGGTCAACCGGTTGTCATCAGCCGCCGACTGCGAAAATGCGGCGGCGCTCGACGGACGAGGGAATACGCAACGACTCGCGGTATTTTGCGACGGTGCGCCGCGCGATATCGATGCCGTAGGCGCGAAGCCGCTCGACGATCTGGTCGTCGGAAAGGACGGCCTCGCGGTTTTCCTGTTCGATCATGTCCTTGATGCGGTGCCGCACAGCTTCTGCCGAATGCGACTCCCCGCCTTGCGTTGCCGGGATCGACGCCGAGAAGAAGTATTTCAGCTCGAAAACACCCCGCGGCGTTGAGACATACTTGTTCGAGGTGACGCGCGAGACAGTCGACTCGTGCATCTCCACCGCGTCAGCCACCGTCTTCAGGTTGAGCGGACGCAGCGCCCTTACGCCGGATACGAAGAACCCGTCCTGCTGGCGCACGATCTCGCTCGACACTTTGAGGATGGTGCGGGCGCGCTGGTCAAGCGACTTGATCAGCCAGTTGGCCGATGCCTGGCATTCGGAGAGGAATGTCTTTTCATCTTCCGTGCGCGACAGGCCGGCAACCTCCGCATAATAGCTGCGATCAAGCAGCACACGCGGCAGTGTGTCTGCATTCAGTTCGACCGAGAACGTACCGTTGGGCAGTTCGCGCACGAAAACATCCGGCGTGATCGGCGGCGCGGACTCGCCCGCAAACGCTGCGCCCGGGCGCGGCGTCAGCGCGCGCAGCTCGGACAACATGTCGATGATGTCTTCCTGGTCGACGCCACACAGTTCCGACAGACGACGGAAATCACGGCGCGCCGCGACTTCGAGATTCTCGATCAGCTTCTGCATCGCCGGATCGAAGCGGTCGCGCTCCTTCAGCTGCAGCGTCAGGCATTCCTGGAGATTGCGCGCCATCACGCCAGTCGGCTCGAAGCCCTGGCAGGTCTGCAGCACGGCTTCGACATCCTCGAACTCGACGCCGAGCGCGGTGGCGATTTCGTGTACGTCGCCGCGCATGAAGCCGGCTTCATCCGTCTCCTCGATGAGACGAAGCCCGATCAGGCGATCGGCCTCGATCAGTCCCGCGATCTGCAGCTGGTCTTCCAGATGATCGCGCAGAGATTTCTCTTCGGCGGTGATCGCCTCGAGGTCGAAGTCTTCGGACACCTGCTTGCCCGACCCGGCCTTGGACCAGTCGAGCTGCGCAGAAGGCCCGCTCGGCTCCCCGGCGTCTGCACGCTCGGACGGGCTGTCGGATTCGTAGACGTCGTCGGATCCAGCATCGAGTTCGCGGCTCGCCTTGTCGGCGCCATCGGACTCGTCGAGGCGCATTTCCTCGCGACGTTCGGATGTCTTTTCGGGAGTGCCGTTGTCGAGCGCCGGCCCCTCGCCTTCTGCCCGGGTGAGCAGCGGGTTACGCTCGATTTCGGTCTCGACATATTCCTGGAGTTCAACGTTCGAGAGCTGGAGCAGCTTGATCGCCTGCTGCAGTTGCGGCGTCATGACAAGGGATTGCCCCTGTCTCAGCTGCAAGCGATGCGCAAGCGCCACGCGGTTTCTCCTCAGCCACCGGCCGAACCCCGCGGACATCCCGGCGGCGTATGACCTTCAATCAGCCTAACCTATAACCACGGTATTAAAATTGCATAATCGACGAACCGCCGACTTTACTGCACCTGCGGATTTGCCGAGAGAAAAGCGTTACTGCGCGGTAAATCGCGCGCCGAGGTAGACGCGACGGACGTCCTCATTGGTGAGAACTTCCGACGGCGCTCCCTCGAACAACACCTTGCCATCATAGATGATCGAGGCGCGGTCGACGATATCCAGCGTCTCGCGGACCTGGTGGTCGGTGATCAGCACGCCGAGGCCCCTGCCCTTGAGGTAACGCACCAGATCCGAAATGTCCGACACAGCCAGCGGGTCGATGCCGGTGAACGGCTCGTCCAGCAACATAAAGTGCGGCCGCGAGGCGAGCGCGCGTGCAATCTCGACCCGGCGGCGCTCGCCGCCCGACAGCGAGTTGGCGTTCTGATTGGCGAGCCGCGCGATCTGCAACTCTTCCAGTAGCGACTCCGTCAGCTCTTTTCGTTTCGCACGCGAGCTTTCTGTCAGCTCTGCGACGGCCATGATGTTGTCCCACACGGACATGCCGCGAAAAATCGAGTTCTCCTGTGGGAGGTAGCCGGCGCCGAGACGCGCGCGCTGGTACATCGGCAGCGCGGTCACGTCCGCGCCGTCCATCGTCACCTTGCCGCTGTCGGCCTGGATCAGCCCCATGATCATGTAGAAGCACGTCGTCTTGCCCGCGCCGTTGGGACCGAGCAGGCCGACAATCTCGCCGCGTTTCAGGTGAAGGCTGACATCCTTGACGACCTGACGGCCCTTGAACGACTTGGCGAGATTGCTCGCGCGCAAGCCATCGCGGTCGTCGGTCTCGTAGGCGATCGTCGCCGTCTGGTTGCGCGCGTCCATGCGTTCGATCAATTCGGAGCTGGAGCGGGAGCCGGCGTAACGGGCGCAGTCGCCGGTGCGTCGGCAGGCTTCTTGGCGGTGTTGAACACGCTGGTCACGCGGTTCTTGCCCGCCGTGATGATCGTCCGGCCCTCGCCGATCGAATAGACGACGTTGGTGCCGCGCACCACGCCGTCCTCGCCGCGCGACAGGATCACGTCGCCGGTGATGGTGATGGTATCGGAGGGAAAGTCGTATTGCGCGCGGTCGCCGCGAATGCGCACGTCGGGAGCAAGGTAGAACACCTTGCCCTCTGCAATCAGGACCTCGATCT
Organism: uncultured Alphaproteobacteria bacterium; assembly: GCA_903831485.1. Next base: position 5,065 of record CAIKXW010000094.1, read on the forward strand.
CGTCGCACTGCGCCTCGCCGCCGCCGGCGGGCGTCGTCTTGGAGCAGACGAAAGTCAGCTTGTCGGTCGTGATCTTGCTCTCGCCCTGCGTCGCGACGACGTTGCCAGTGTAGACGCCGCGGCCTTCGTTCTGCAGGTACTCGCTCTTGTCCGACACGATTTCGAGCGGCGCGTCGCTCTGCCCGATCTGGGCATGCGCGGCCCCGGCCATGAAGGTCATGGAGGCAGCCCCTGCCGCGAGCGTCATTGCAAGCCGTGACCAGACCATCGTCTTCATCCTGTTCTTCACGCCCGACACGGCTACTGGCCGCGTTTCTTCTTGGGCGTGAATTTTGTCCAAACATTGCCCTTCAGGACGATGCGGTTGCCATCATCCAGCACCTCGTAAGAATCCGCCCGGACCTCGCCGACGGCCCCGAAGCCGTTGAGCGGTTCCTTACCCTCGACGCGGTTCTCCCTCACATACATCCGCGTCTTCTGCGAGGTGAATGTGTACCCGCCGGCATCCGTCATTACGACATCGCCCTCGAGATCCAGCACTTCCAGCTCGGTGTTCCACACGCCCGTCCGCGCCTGGACGGTGGACGACGCGACATCCTTGAGCCGCGGATTCACCAGGTCGACCAGCGCCGGATTGTCCCGCCGCCGCTGCGCAGTTGCCGCAGTCAGGACATAGGGACGGTCATTGTCGTCATAACCGTCGAACCGGGGCCCGTGGACGGTCACACTGAGGCCAGCCGCGCCCGGCTCGGCCCGCTGTTCCCGAAAGCCGCTCTCGATGATGGTTCCCAGCAGCCACCCGGCCGAGAGTACGGCGCCGATGACGAACAGCAGCCGCAGGATATGCACCAGCGCCGTCCGCTGCCGGGCCTCCTTGAGGGAGGTGGCGCGGCGCGGACCCCACAGGTCGATCGAATGGTTGGCGGCTGAAACCATGCCCTGAACCTAGTGGGTGCTGCAGCGGCAGGGAACTGCTGCGCCGCAGCTAAATGGGGCCCAACTCGCCCTTCCGGCGTTCCCGGCGCCGGATTTCCTCAGCTATGTGCAAAAATGTCCTGCTCGCTCCAGCCTGAGAGGTCGAGCGCGGCCCGCACCGGCAGGAAGTCGAAACAGGCCTGCGCCAGCTCGGTCCGCCCCTCACGCTCGAGCATCATGTCCAGCCGCGCCTTGATCTCGTGCAGGTGCAGCACGTCGGACGCCGCATAGGCCAGCTGGGCCTCCGAAAGCTGGTCGGACCCCCAGTCGGAGCTCTGCTGGGCCTTGGACATGTCGACATTCACCAGTTCCTTGGCGAGGTCCTTGAGTGAATGCCGGTCCGTGTAGGTCCGCGCCAGCCGCGAGGCGATCTTGGTGCAGTAGACCGGGAAGCAAGGCGCCCCAAGCCATTGCTGGATCATGGCGAGGTCGAACCGGGCGAAATGGAAGATCTTGAGGACACGCGGGTTGGACACCAGCGCCTTGAGGTTCGGACAGTTGTAGTCCGGCCGCTGGAGGCGGACGACATGCGCATCCCCCTTCCCGTCCGACAGCTGAACAACGCACAGCGCGTCCCGGAACGGGTTGAGGCCCATGGTTTCAGTGTCGACGGCGACCGAGCCCTCGAACTTCACATGAGCCGGCAGGTCGCCTTCGTGATGGTGGATGGCCAACGTCGTTTCTCCTCGAACCTGCGGGAGCAATGGCGGGAAATCCGGCCCACGGCAACTGCCAGTCCCGGCCAGCTATCACGCCCTTGCCGGGAACCCGGCTTATCGATTCTCATCCAGCGTCTTGCGGAGGTGTTCCAGCAGGGGTAGCGCGGCGCGCACGTCGTCAGCCGGAACAAGCTTCACGATGTCGACCATAACCTCGCCGGTGGCTCGCACGCATCTTTCCCTCATCTTGCGTCCGGCGTCCGTGATCTCGACCAGCTTGCCGCGTGCATCGTCCGGATCGGTCGCGACGCGAATCAGGCCCTGGGCGTCCAGCCGCTGCAGCGTGTTGGTCATGGCGCCCTTGGTCACCTGGAAGGCGCGGGCAAGACGACTCGGCGCCCATGATCCGCCTAGCCGGACGAGGTGATTGAGCAGGCTGAACTGCGCGATCGACATGCCTTCCGGAAGCACACGCTCCAGCCTGTTGGAGGACAGCTGGGAGATGATGCCGATCTCGTTGAACATCTGGAAGTAGAGCCGGCTCAGGTCTTCGGTCTTGCTCAACTCCGTCCCTCGCCGAGAATGTGCGCCGCAAGCCCGCGTCGCGGCGCGGGAATCACCGGATCGGCATAGCCCACCCGCACCAGCATCTGCACGCGCTTTCCGGCGCCGATCAACGCATGAACCTCATCGTACAGCGAGCGCATTTCGGGAAACTCCTGCAGCGTCTGGCTCCAGGGATGGATGGCGAGCCCAAGCTCCGCCGCCTTCAGCGCCAGTCGCGCATAGGCCCTGCCCGCATTCAGCTCGCTTGTCCGCCCGCCGTGATCATTGGCCAGCCAGGCATACGCTCGCGCAGAAGCGGCCTTCGGCCGGTACATGTCGAGGCCCATCTTGAAAGCGTCCGACTTCGGATCAAGCAGGGCTTCGTGCGACACCATGCCGGTCATGCGCGCGAGCTCCATCATCGGCCCCTCCAGCACAAGGCCATCCCGCCACTGCACGACCTCCGCCTTGCCGATCCGCATCAGGTCGACGCTTTCCTTCATCGTTCGATAGGTCAGCGATTCCGTTTCATGCCCGCGCCACGTGATGTCGCGCAGCTTTGCCACGAGCCCGGTCTCAGTCGTCGTCTGCGCCGCAACGCCGTGCACCAAGCCCGCCGCCTCAAGCTGCGCCAACAGGTCCGCTGAAACGTCGCGCTCGGCGTATGTGTTTCGGTTGGTCCGCCGGATACCGATCGCCGCGAACGCGGGATCAGCTTGCGCCCCGCCCGCCACGAACCGCACGCGCGCAATCGCTCGCGCGTCGAGTCGGGGCGCCGGATCGCCTTCGGGAAATGGCGTGATCTCGGTCGCGTATCCCTCGTGCGCTGCAGCGATCAACAGAAGCTCGAGAAACGCGCCACACCCCAAGACGATCTGCCTGTCGAATGGATCAGTCTCCGGCAGGCGGCGGTCGAGATCGCAGAACAGCGTCAGCCCATCCTCGCCATCAAGACGGACCAGCCAGGGCTGGCGGTTGTGCGGATTGGGCGCGAGCAACGCATAGGACAGGAAGCGGCGGCGATACTCTTCCGGCGCGCCAGCCTCCCGCCATGCCGCGCGCGCTTCGTCCGAGGGCCCGTTGGCGAGATAGAACGCCGTACCTCCCAGCGCTGCGAGCACCACGCCCCCACCAACCAGTTTCAGAATTCCACGACGCGTTGTCATGAGGTTTCTCTCCCTGATCAGGCGGCGACGGTTTCAAGTCTGGCGCGCGGCGAGGTCACGGCTCTTGCGAGCACGACGACAGCAACGGCCGCGATCCAGAGCAGCATGCTCGACGTCCCGATCACGACATCGACCGGCGAGGCGATCCCGACCAGCGCCAGCGATGGCATGCTCGACACCGCAGCCACCGGAAAGGCCGACCATCCAAGCCATGCCGGGAGCCCGCGATCCCTGAGAATGACCGACCCGGCGCAGACGAGCCACATCGCTGCGAACATGCCGACGCCGAGGTCTTCGCCGATCGTACCGCCATAAGCGTTCAGCGCAGCCTGCGTCGTCTCGATCGCCACGCGCTCGACCGACCCCACAGGCGCCGCGGCATAGGCATCAGCCAGCGCGGATGAGCCTGACAGCCACCTCACAATGCCAATGGCGCGAGCCAGCGCCGATGCGACCCCAAGCGAGATCGCGAGCATCGCAAGCGCACCAAGTGTCTTGGTCCCGCTCGCCAGCCTGACAATCAACGCAGCACTGCCTGCAAATGCCAGCGACCATGCGAGATAGAGCCCGTAGCCAAGCTGCACCGCCGCCCGTTCCGCATGGATCAGCGGCAAGGTCTGCTCGGCCGGAAAGTCGAGACTGGCCGGCCAGTCAATGGCGGCGCCGAGGATCGCCATGGGCGCAAATATGAAGAAGGCCTGGACAAAGAGTAGTGCGGATGCGGACACGTGCTGGATGCGCATGGTGAGTCTGCCTTTTGTTTGCTCGGGCTGCCGCGATTTAGTTCAATGATGAACCATATAGTTCAACGTTGAACGATGTGCAAGCGATGTTTCGACGTCGCGTTGCGCGGCAAAGTCACGTTCAACGGGTGCGAAACGGCGTCTTTCCGGGGGAGGTGCGTAAGCCCTTGAATCCTGCCCGCGCGCCCTGTATCACCCGCGCCTTGCTATCTGCCCAGATGGCGGAATTGGTAGACGCACTAGTTTCAGGTACTAGCGGGTAACACCGTGGAGGTTCGAGTCCTCTTCTGGGCACCACTCACGATTTCAGGCTGAATTGCTGACTTTCGTGGCGGCCGGCGCCGTCGGGTGTCGCCTCAGTTGAATCGCCAGATCGCGCGCACGCCGATCTCGTCCAGGCCCTGATTGCGGCCTTCGCCGAGAATCTGTCCATGGCTGAGGTGCTCGTAGATGCCCTGCAGCGCG
>CAIKXW010000095.1 GCA_903831485.1 uncultured Alphaproteobacteria bacterium
TCTTCCCGCGAACCTTGTTCAAGCGGCGTCATGGTCGACCTCCCGATTTCCCGCGTTCGCACTTGTGACCGGCGTTACGCGTGGCCGCACCCTGTAGCGAATTGCCTGACGCGGCAAGCGGAGGCAGCTGTGTTCGCAGACGCGATATCGATGTCCTTACGTCAGCCGTCAGGACTGCGCGGCCAGAAGTCTCTGGGACAGAACGATATGCTCAACCCCTTCCGGCGATATCGATCGCAGGCGCACAACCGTTGGGAGCTTCAGCTGGTTCTGCCAGTCTTCGTGCCAGGCTGCGTTCGGTTGGTCGGCCAACGTCCCCCAGAATGCGAAGGACGGCGCGCTGATGCAGCGGGCAAGTTCGCGCGTCTGCGGGGCCGTGGCCTGCCTCGCCACCGCATCCCCAGCCGGGACGACGCGCGAGACGCGCATCATCAGCCTGCGGCCGCCTTCGCAGCCTTCGGCATCCATCAGCTCGAGATCGACCGCATAGACCCCCGGCGACGCGCCAAGGCCGGGAGCGGAATAGATGAACGAGGCGCGATTGGCGTCGCCGAAGAACGGGGCAAAAGGCGTGCTGTCCAGGCTTCGCAGTTTTGCCGGCATGGCCTGCGCCAGCCACTCGGTGGTCTGGCCGAGGATGAGTTGTTCTTCACCCGGCAGCGGGCCGGCCTTCTGCCGCTCCCACACGCGCGTGCCCATCTGCAGCGAGCCCATCATCAGCACGCCGATCATCGCGGTGAGCGTCAGGCCGAGCAGCGTTTCAAGTAGCGAGAAGCCTGCCTCGCCATGCGGCGCGCGTTTCATTCCGCCACCTTCGCCATCACTTCACCGCGCCAGCGGGCGGTGGACGAGGTTGAGGTGATACCTGCTGGGTCGGTGACGCTTGCCGTGATCCAGATGACCGCACGGTCGCTGTCGGCGCCGCCATTGCCGATGATTGGCTGGCTGGCGCTGATCGTCCATTTCAGGCCGTCACCCGTCTCGCCCTGTCGGGACTGCCCCGGCCGCAGGCCGATCGTCTCGAATGCTGCAAGCCGGTCGCGAAGGAGCGCTTGCGAGCGCTCCGACCAGCGGGCGCGGACCTCTGTCTCGGCGCTGCGCGAATAGACCTGCAGGCATGCCGTTACGACCAGGGTAAGGATTACGAAGGCCACGAGGACTTCCAGGAGGGTGAAGCCCGCTTCGCCTTCAGGTCTGGGGCGCATTGACGCCTCCTGAAGCCGTCGTCACGGCGCCGGTCAGCCAGTCGATGCTGATCGTCGTGCTGCGATCCTCGAGCGACAGCCTGATCGCGCCGCCCGTGGAGCCGCCATCGGGTGCAAAGCTGATCACGGGTCTGCGGGAAGACGCCATCACTTCGCCCGCCGACATGACGTTGAGGGCGATACCTTCCGGCAGCTGAACCTCTGGGTCTTCCTGCAGCCGGTAGAGGCGCGTGTCGACATCGATGACGAGGGCGACATCCCGGCCGGAGCGGAGCGCCCTGGCCTGCGCCTCGCGAAGGTTGAGCGCCAGCTCCTGTGCCGCA
>CAIKXW010000096.1 GCA_903831485.1 uncultured Alphaproteobacteria bacterium
CGACATTACGGCCCGGGAAAAGCGGCTTCAGCGCATCGACAGCCGCCTGCGCGCTCGCCGTACCGTAGGTCGGCACCACCACCGTCGCATTGCCGATGATGAAGTTCATGTGGCTCGCCGGAACGACGTCGCCATCCTCGTCCTCGACGCGGCCGGGCGAGGGTATCTGGATCACCTGCAGCAGCCGCCCGCGCGCATCGCGCTGGTCCTTCAGGAACGCCGCAATCTCGTCCAGTCGCTCGGCGTGCGGATCGTCCGCATCCCCCGGCGCCTGGCATACCACGACGCCGGGCGCCACGAAGCGCGCGATGTTGTCAACATGTCCGTCCGTGTGATCGTTCAGCAGCCCGCGCTCGATCCAGATTACGGCGCGGGCGCCGAGCGCATCTCCCAGCAGGCCGCGCACGTCATCGGGCGTCATCAGCGGATTGCGGTTCGGGTTAAGCAGGCATTCCTTGGTCGTGAGGATCGTGCCTTCGCCATCCCAGTCGATCGCTCCGCCCTCCAGCACACGATGCCAGCGCGTCGCATCCGCGCCCGCCTCGATGGCGACGAACGCGCCGACCGTATCGTCATGGTCGAGCACGTACTTGCCGCCCCAGCCATTGAAGGTGAACAGCGCGCACCGGTCCGCCGAATAGAACACAGGCCCGGTGTCGCGCAGCCAGATGTCGCCATACTGTGCGTCGATCAGCTCGGCGATCTCGCCGATGGCCTTCTCCGCCGACAACATGGCTGTTGGCCCGTTGACCAGAACGCGCACCTTGTCGCCCGGCTTGCCGTCAGGCCCCGGCGCCACAAGCGCGCGCACCATCGCGGCGACCTCCGCCTGTGCAGGCGACAGGTCGTCCAGCCACAACTCCTCGTCCGCGGGCCATGCCGTCCAGATCGCGCTGTGCGGCGCCCATTCGGCAGGAGGGTGGAGATCGATCTCGGTCATGGTTGCGCTCTATCAGGTGCAGCCCGCGGTACAAGGGCCGGGCGCAAGCGTGGGCATATGGCGCCGCGCGGCCAAAAGAAAAGAGGCGGCCCGCAAAGGCCGCCTCTCTCCTTGTCTTCGACAGATCCCAAGAGACTAGAAGCCCCAGGTTGCTCCGACCCTGACGGTCCAGAACGAGACGCCATCCACCGGATCATCGATGTTCGGCTGCGCGAGGCGGCGGTAGATAAAGCGGTTGGTGGCGACGTCGCGGTCGATCTCGACCACGCCGACACGCTGCGGGAACGGGGTTTCGTACAGCACGCCCCACTCGTCGTTGATCAGGTTGCCGAGGTTTTCGATCACGGCGAAAGCCGTACCCTTGCCAAAACCGGTGGGGAATTCCTGCTCGACCTTGAGGTCGAACTTGTTGTTCCAGCCGCCCTCGAAGTCGTTGCGCTTGGTCTGCTGGCCGCGCGCGAGGCCGACAGCGTCCGCCCAGGCAAAGAAGTCCGCAGTGGTGAAGTTCGTCGCAGCACCGCCGCAGAGCGTGTTGTCGGCAGCGTTGGTGTTCGAGCAGAAGACCACGTTGGGGTCGGTCGGACCGGTCGGCACGTAGAGGAGGTGCAGGCCTTCGTTGTTGTCGCCCCAGGTATCGACCGTGCCGCCGCCCGCGAAGGTGTAGGAGTACGGGCGCGACTGGTAGTGCTCGCCAAACAGCGAGACGCGCGTGGTGAAGTCGGTGAACCACTCATTTTCCCACGAGATGCTCGTGGTGAAGCGGTTCGGGATCAGGAAGTTGGTCTTTGCCTGTTCCGGGTTGTTGATGTCGCTGACGGCGATCGAACCGAAGTTCGAGCCCGCGACCGACGAGGTCATCGAGCGCGTGTCTTTCGCGTCGATATGCGCATAAGCCAGCGACCAGTCGATACCCCAGTCTTCAATACCGTTGGACAGTGCGATCGAGTAGACATTGGTTTCGCCGCCGTCGCCAGCGTTGGAGAGCAGCAGGTCGTCCGCAGTGCGCGCGGCGCACGCAGCAGTCCCCGCCGTTGCACCAATTCGGCAGTCCGGATCCGACAGGTCCGCGCGCTTGTAGAGCGGCGAGCCGTCCGGCGCAGTGCCGATACGCACCAGGCCGGCATTGGTGATCGTCGCCGCGTTGTTGGTGACGCCACGGATGTAGTCGAGGTCGAAGCGGTAACCATCGCCGAGGAAGCCGAGGCCGATATTGGCGGCGTCGAGGTCATAGGTGGCGCCGAGCGAGAACTTCCATTCCGAAGCGGGCTGGAAATCCGGGTCGATCGCGGCAACCTGCGAGTTCGGCGCCTGGAGGGCGATGCCGTCGATCATGGCCTGCGGGATGCCCCACAGCGCGTTGTTCGGGTTCACCGTCTGGCCGGTGGGACGTTCAGACTGGCCGTTCGGGTTGTTCAGGATGTTGTAGCCGAGCGGCATGCCGGGGAGCGTGTTCGGGCCATACTGAAGCAGGACGGAGGTGATCCCGTCGTTCGAATAGGCGTTCGACACCCAGACGTTTGGGTTGCCGCCTGCAAACAGGCCGGCGCCGCCACGCAGCGTCAGGTCGTCTAGCACGTTCCAGCTGAAGCCGAAGCGCGGCTGGAGGATGCCCTTGGAGTCCAGGTTCTCGGTGTTCGCAAAGCCGTTGCGGGCGAGGAAAAACGGGTTGTTCCGCGGCTGATCGTCGTTGGTGTACCAGTCATATCGCAGGCCGAGCGTCACGTCGGCAGAGTCGCCCAGCGGGAACTCGTCCTGCAGATACACCGTGTTGATGTCATACTTGAAGGTGGCGGCCGTATCGTCGGGATTGTTGGTGCCGGCGGCGTTGCCGTAGAATATCTGCGTCGGCAGGCCGGTCTGGAAATCCGCGATCGAGTTGAACATGAAACGGCCTTCGACGTTCTGCGTGAAGGCGTTGAAGATGTCGAACGTCTGGCGCTCGGCGCCGAAGCCCAGCGTATGATCGCCCAGCTGGTAAGTGCCGCTGCCCTTGATCGTGAGAACCGTGTAGTTGAGGTCGTTGAAGTGTCGGCTGTCGTCGCAGCCGAGGAACACCGTACGGCCGGGATCGACGATGATCTGCACTTCGCCGATGATCCGACCATCGCGGCACTCCGCGGTCGCATCGACGTCGTTGTAGGAAACGCGCAGCGCGGTCGAGAATTCGTCTGTCCAGTCGGAGTAGAGCTGGCCGGAGTAGGACTTGAGCTCGGTGCCCCGGTCGTAGAGGTGATTGCCGAACTCGAAGCGCGTCGAACCCGTGTCGGATTCGGTGAGATTCAGGCCCTTGTTGTAGTTGTAGGTCAGCGCCGCGCGGTGGCGGTCATTGATGTTCCAGTCGAGGCGAGCAAGATACTTCTCGTCAACGGCTGGGTCGGAAAGCGTCGTGCCACCGAGATCGCTGATTCCGTAGACGGTGTTGGCGAGGCCCACGATCTGGTCATATTCGGCCTGCGTGAAGCCGGAAACTTCCGTCGTGACGCCCGAGCCCACGGGGCCGCGGCTGAACAGGTTGACACCCTCGAAGCGCTCATACGCGCCAAAGAAGAACAGGGTGTCCGGAATGATCGGGCCGCCGAGCGAAACGCCGTAACGCTTCTCGTCAAACTCAGGCACGAACACCGTGCGTCCGTCGATCGTGTCGCCGCGCAGGTCGTTGCTGGTGTAATCGTAGAACACCGAGCCCGAGAACTCGTTGGTGCCCGACTTCGACACCATGTTGATCGTGCA
>CAIKXW010000097.1 GCA_903831485.1 uncultured Alphaproteobacteria bacterium
GGCCATACTCGCCGCGCCGGGTTCCTTCCCAGCACTACCGAGGCGGGCTAAACCCACGCTCATGATCGATACCCTGCACGACCCCATCGCCCTCGCCCAGGCGCTCATCCGCCAGCCGACCGTGAACCCCTGTCATGACGGTGCGCAGGACGTGCTGGCCGAGGCGCTGGAATCGCTGGGGTTCCGGACAAAGCGCTACCCGTTCGAGGGTGTGGACAATCTTTATGCCCGGCTTGGCGGGGCGGCCCCGAACTTCTGTTTCGCCGGCCATACGGACGTCGTTCCAGTTGGCGACGCCGCCGGGTGGACGGTCGATCCGTTCGGCGCAGAAATCCGCGATGGCGTCATGTACGGCCGGGGAACCTCCGACATGAAGGGCGCAATTGCCGCCTTCGTCAGTGCGACCGCGCGTTATGTCGCTGACCATGGCCGGCCGCCGGGCTCGATCTCGCTGCTGATCACGGGCGACGAAGAAGGGCCCGGCCTGCACGGCACGCGGCGGCTGCTGCCCGCTGTAATCGCCGACGGCGAGACGATCGACCATTGCATCGTTGGCGAGCCGACCTCGGAAGACCGCATCGCCGACATCGTCAAGAACGGCAGGCGCGGCTCGCTGAACTGCGTGCTGAAGGCGGTGGGCCGACAGGGCCATGCGGCCTATCCGGAGAAGTCTGCCAACCCGATGCCGGTCATACTGGATGCGCTGCAGAAGCTCCGCGAGCTGAAGCTCGACAATGGCAGCCCCGGCTTCCAGCCATCCAATCTCGAAATCACCACGATCGATGTCGGCAACACTGCGCACAACGTCATACCGGCGCAGGCGATGGCGAAGTTCAACATCCGGTTCAACCCGAACCATACCGGCGCCGATCTCATGGCGCGCCTCGAGCAGCTCATCGGCAGCGGGCGCGATGGGGTGACCCTAAGCCTGGAAATGCGTGTGACAGGCGAGGCGTTCTACACCAGGCCCGGCAAGCTCACCGAACAGATCGTCGCTGCGGTCGAGGCGGAGACAGGTCGTAAACCAGAGCTTACCACCGGCGGCGGCACGTCGGACGCGCGCTACATCAAGGACGTCTGCCCGGTCGCCGAACTGGGCGTCCGAAATGAAATGGCGCACAAGGTCGACGAGCACATCCCGGTCGACGAAATCGAAACACTCTGCCGGATATATTACCGGCTTCTGGCCGGCTATTTCGCCGCGGCCTGAAGCCTGGCGACAATCCCCCGCAAGCGTTTCGCCAATAAGGTGAATCCACGCGCCGCCATGAGAATGCCGCGGCGTGATGTTTGCTTCGATCCCGACGGGTCGCGGCGATCGGACGAACTATGTGGACGCGGGGCCTGCGACGGTTCCGGATTTTGAGTGTGTTGATGGCGTGCGGCGGACGACAACGCAGTCGAGCCGGCCGGGTCCTTTGGGGCCTGGCGATGGCCCTGTGCGTCGTGTCGGCCCAGCCTGCCCTGGCGCAGGATCCGGTAGAGCCCGCGCTTCAGGACCAGACGCCCAAGGTAGATGGGGCTTCGGAAGCCGACGTGAAATCAACTGAGGGATCGTCCGAGGCCGGACGAGTTCCGGTTTACGGCGTACCGCCCGGCCTGAACGACGCGCTGAAGCTGCTTCAGCGCGAGGAGCCTGTCGCCGAAACGCTGTTCGAGGCGCGGCGCCAGTCCGAACGCACAGCCACGATTGTATCCACCTTGCTCGAAAGCGAAGGCTACTATCAGGCTGAGGTCGAACCGTTCGCCAACGGTCAGACCATCTACACACGCGGCGTCCGTGTGACCGCGGGCCCGCTGTTCGTCTATGCGAGCCGTCGCGTCGCTTACGTTGGCGCAGCGCCCGATGATACGACGCAGGCCGAGATCGACAGCCTGCTCGAACCGATCAGCCCCGGCGCGCCGGCGCGTGCACAGCCGGTGATCGAAACGGGCGATGCGCTGGTGAGGCGGCTGCGCGCCGCCGGCTATCCCGATGCGAGCGCTGAACCTGTCGACGCGCTGGCGGACGCTGGCGCAGGTTCGATCGAACTCGAATTCCGGCTGCGCCCAGGCCTGCGCGCCTCGTTCGGGTCGCTGTCGGTGACGGGCCTCGATGCGACGCGCGCGGAATTCGTCGCAAGCCTGCGCCCCTGGAAAGAGGGCGAGCGCGTGACGCCCGCGCGAATGGACGAGTTTCGCGGACGGCTGGCCGAAACCGGGCTCTTCGCAGCCACCGCCGTGCGGCTGGCCGATGGCGCAATACTCGATGCCGACGGTGTCGCTGCGCGCGATGTGATCGTCGAGCTGACGGAACGCGAGCGCCAGACGATCGCACTCGGCGCGTCGGTGTCGAGCAGCGAAGGCGTTGGTCTCGATGCGGAGTGGCAGTTGCGCAATTTCAGCGGGTGGGGCGATTCACTCACCGTGTCTGGCCTGCTCGCAACGCTCGAACGCCGCGTGAAGACGACCTATCGCCTGCCCCATATCGGCAAGTACGGCCGCATCCTGGAGTTGAGCGGCGAGATCGAGGATTTCGAGACGGATGCGTTCGACCAGTCGGGCGCCAACGTCTCGGCGACGCTTGCCGAGCAGATTTCGCGGCGCGTGCGCGCCTCGATCGGCGTCGAGGCGGGGTATGCGAGCGTGCTTGAGGCGACGGAACGGTTCGCCGGTCTAAACCGTCGCGATCTCATCATCCTGTCGGGCACGGGGACAGCGGAGTATGTCGGCGTACGCGACATTCTTGATCCGGTGAACGGCATAC
>CAIKXW010000098.1 GCA_903831485.1 uncultured Alphaproteobacteria bacterium
GGGCAGGGCGTGCTTCTGCGGCCATTCCGGTTGCATCGAGACCTTCCTGTCCGGTCCGGGCCTTGCGGCGGACTACCTGCAGGCCGGTGGGGCCGCCCTGGCGGGCGAGGAGATCGTCGCGCGTGCCATGGGCGGCGACACTGCCAGCCTGGCCACGCTGGCCCGCTACGAGGACCGCCTGGCGCGCTCGCTCGCCTCGGTCATCAATGTCGTCGATCCTGACGTGATCGTGCTCGGCGGCGGGCTGTCCAACGTGCGGCGTTGGTACGACACGGTGCCGACGCTCTGGGGGAAGTACATCCTGTCGGACGTCATCCGGACCCGGCTGGTTCCGCACATGCATGGCGACTCGAGCGGGGTGAGGGGCGCGGCGTGGCTTTGGGGAGCGGGCTGAGCCGTTTCCGTTCTGACAAGTTATGACGTCCGCGCAGGTAGAAAATAAGCAAATCTCCTATAATCTTCACACCCTTACACAACAAGAACGCTGCAGCCCATGGCCGAAACCAACTACATCGCGGTCGTCGCCAAGGATCTCGAGGACCTGATCCCGGTCTTCCTGAAAAACCGCGCCAAGGAGCTCGATTCCCTGAAGGCCGCCGTGGGGGCGGGGGATTACGAGCAACTGAAGCAGCTCGGCCACAGGATGAAAGGGGTGGGCAATTCCTATGGCTTTGCACCGGTCTCCGAGTACGGCCAGACCATCGAGGATGCCGCCAAGACCTCCGACAAGGCCGCGATCGAAGGCTGCATCACCGCCTACGCCGACTACCTGGCGAAAGTGACCGTCGTCTATGAGTGAACCGGTCGCTCCCTATCGCGTCCTGGTCGTCGATGACGACCCGGACATGGGAGCCTACCTCGGCCTGCTGCTGAAGAAGGAGGGCATGCAGGCCGACATCGTCGAGGACGGGGACGCCGCGCTCATGCGCGTGATGACCGACCCGCCCGACCTGTTGCTGCTCGACGTGATGATGCCGGGGCGTTCAGGGTTCGAGATCTGCCAGCGCCTGAAAAGCGAGGAAGCCACCGCGCTGATCCCTATTGTGCTGATCACCGGGCTCGACGACCAGAAGAGCCGGATCCAGGGCATCGAGGCTGGGGCGGACGACTTCCTCAACAAGCCGGTCAAGCGCGAGGAACTCGTCGCCCGGGTCAAGACGCTCCGCCGCCTGCACGACACGCGCAAGGAACTCGAGGGCCGGCGCCTCGCTGCGGAAGTGGAGAGGAAGGAGGCGATCCGCAAGACTTTCTCCCGCTATATCTCCCCGCGCCTCGCGGACCGCATCATGAGCGACGCGGGCAAGCCCGGCGAGATCTTCTCCAAGGCGCAGCGCTCGAACGTGGTGGCCCTCTTCGCCGACCTGCGCGGGTTCACCAGCCTCACCGACCGGACCGAGGTCGGGCGCGTGGTCGAGATGCTGAACCAGTATTTCTCGATCCTGTCCGAGGCGGCGTATCGCCACGACGCCACGATATTCAACATGGCGGGAGACGCGCTGCTCGTGGGGTTCAACGTGCCGTTTCCGCAGGCCGACCCAGCCGCGCGCGCCTGGCGCTGCGCGCAGGAGATGCTCACGCAGTTTGCGCCTGTGGCCGACCAGTGGGAGAAGGAGCAGGGGCTCGGCACCGGCGTCGGCATAGGCATCTGCATGGGCGAGGCCGTCATCGGCAACGTCGGGTCGCCGCATTACATGAGCTACACCATCATCGGCAACCCGGTGAACAGCGCGGCGCGGCTGATGCAGCTCGCGCAGCCCTACGAGATCCTGATCTGCGACAAGGTCTACGACGAGTTGCGCGCAATCGTTCCGCCGGAGCATGTGGAGTCCCGCGGCGACGTCACGCTGCGCGGGCGCGCCGAGCCGATCAAGGTCTACAGCGTCAAGATCCCGCTGGGCCAGTTCAATGCAGGGAAGGCCTGAGATGCGCGTCCTGATCATCGACGACGACGAGGACCTGAGGAACCTGCTCGCGCACTACCTCAAGCAGCAGTGGCCGCACGCCGAAGTCGAGGAGTTCGACCCGCTGGTGCGGGACCTGCCCGGCGACGACTTCGCGCTGGCCAGCTACGACGTCATGATCCTCGACTACATGCTCGGCCGCGGCGACGGCCTGGAGTGGCTGCGCGAGTTCAAGGCGCGCATCAACTGCCCGCCGATTGTCTTCCTGACGGGCGCGGGCAACGAGGTGATCGCGGTCAAGGCGATGAAATTCGGCGCCGACGACTACCTGCGCAAGCAGGAGCTCACGCGCGAGCGCCTGCTCAACTCCATCCGCGATGTCACCC
>CAIKXW010000099.1 GCA_903831485.1 uncultured Alphaproteobacteria bacterium
GCACATCAAGCAAGTCCTTTGGACGCGGGAGCTTTCGCATGGCCTCATACGACGCTACGTCCACAGGCGCTGATCGCCGCTTCCTGAAACAGGCAATGTCGGCCCCCCTGCTTGAGCGCGATCACGAACTCGACCTCGCCCGCCGCTGGCGCGAAAAGGGAGACCAGCGCGCCCTCCACGAACTCTGCACCGCCTATATGCGCCTCGTCGTCGCCGTCGCCGCCCGATTCCGCACCTACGGCCTGCCGATGTCGGACCTCGTGCAGGAAGGCAATGTAGGCCTGATGCTCGCCGCCTTGCGTTTCGAGCCCGAGCGCGAGCTTCGCTTCTCCACCTACGCCACGTGGTGGATCCGCTCCTGCGTGCAGGATTACATCCTCCGCAACTGGTCGATTGTCCGCACGGGGACGACCGCCGCCCAGAAATCCCTTTTCTTCAACCTGCGCCGCCTGCGCGCCCTGTTGCACGATCCGAGCGATGGCGGCCTCACGCCGGAAAACCGCGCCGCCGTCGCCAAGGCGCTCCGCGTCGACGAGCGGGAAGTCGACAACATGTGCTCACGACTCTCCGCCGCCGACCGATCGCTAAACGCCCCGATCGGCGAAGAGGGCGACGCCGAATGGCAGGACCTTCTGCCCGATGGCGGCGCGCTGCCCGAAGACGCGATGATGATCACGCGCGACCGCGCTACCCGCAACGCCTGGCTCGCTGAAGCCCTCTCCCGCCTCACCGAGCGTGAAAAGATGATCATCCGCGAACGCCGCCTCGGCGAAGAAGGCGTCACGCTGGAATCCCTCGGCCAGAAACTCGGCGTATCGAAAGAACGCGTACGCCAGATCGAACATCAGGCGCTGCGCAAGCTGAAGTCGTCACTGACGCGCATGGTGGGCGATCCGGAAGAGGCGGGACTCATCCCCTCAATCTGACCTTTCGCTACACAGCCAGACCAATGAAACCCGGACGTTCATCCGTCCGGGTTTTTTGCATCCTGGTCAGCCCTTCTTCCTGCCCTGCGGGTGAACCGTCTCGCCGCGTTCCAGCATCTCGACAAAACTGGCGATCCGCTTCGCGCGGCCGGCCGGCGTCTTGAGGCTCATCGTACGAAGCGTGAGCGCAAAACGGTTCTGGGCGCTCAGCGTGCCATAGCCGGCGGCGGCCGGCGCCTCCACCTCAGCCAGCCGCACCCGCAATCCGGCGTCGAGCGCCGGCGAATCAGCATCGAGCACCCGCGCGATCCGCCCCGCCCCCCTCGGCCAGGCCGGATTCCCCGGCGCAGCCCGCCGCAAACGCACCATCCCTGCCAGCAGCACCCCGCGCCGCGACCACGCGCCCAACCGCCCGATCCTGTCGAAATCCCCCGCCATCGCTCCTCCGCCGGCGAGCATAGGGTCGCCCTATCCGCCTCGCCAGCCACGCTGGCGAACCGCTATGTTTGCAGGCATAAAGCCCCCGCCGACTCCGTAGCTCAGCAGGATAGAGCATCGGTTTCCTAAACCGGAGGTCGCAGGTTCGAATCCTGCCGGGGTCGCCATTAACCATGCCTTTCGTCGCC
>CAIKXW010000100.1 GCA_903831485.1 uncultured Alphaproteobacteria bacterium
AGCGTTGCGGACTGCGAACACGCCGTTGGGCGGCGAGCGGTCCGCGTACTGCTGTAGCAGTTCTGCGCGGCGGGATTTGTCGACCATAACGTCTTCCTCCTGGCTGGCGATCATTCCCGCGGGCCCGTCCAGGCCTCGCGTGCGCCGCCGGTCAGCGACATACCCTTGCCCTTGCCGAGCCTGGTCGGCAACGAGGCAGGTTCGAAGCCATCGAGACAATGCAGGTTGACGCCGTATCCAGTCAGTTCCGAGCGTTTGCGGTGGAACGGGTAGATCCCGCAGTGCTTGCAGAAATCGTCCTTCGCGACGCGCGTATTCCATTGATAGAGCGACAGGCTATCCGCCCCAGACGTGAGGCTGAGGCGGTCCTCCGGGACTTTCGCCATCAGCGCATTGTGCTTTTTGCACAGCGAGCAGTCGCACGCGCAGCTGCAGGTGATCTCCCCCTCGATCCGGAAGGTGACGGCGCCGCAATGACAAGAGCCCCGGCAAGTCGTCATGGGACGGGTTTCCTTCCTGTGCCGGCTTCGACTAGTGTTTGTGGACAAGTCTGGCCGCCGCAAGCCTTCGCGGGGTCGAATGGGAGGACCTGATGGGCGGCATTGATTTCGATCTTGCGACGGTGGCGGGCATGGCTGGCCTCGGGGGCAGCACGGTTGCCGCGCTGAGCACTGCGTTTTTCTTCCGCGGGCTGATCACGCGCGTGATCGCTCAGGTGATCGCGACGACAGTCTTGTCGTTCGTCGGCTTCATCGCGCTGTTCCACGGGCTCGGCTTCGAGATCGTGCCGCCGAAGGAGATCGCAGGGTTCAGCATTCCCGGCGCCGACAATTTCTCGGTGCAGACAGCCCCCGCGACGCCGGTGGATGAAGATGCGTACTCGGTGAAATCGCCCTGGCGGTAAAGGCCTGAAAGGGGATTGCTGACCGGCAGCCTTCAGCCTGTGCGGAGGAAGGTGTGTCACAGCAATCCGCCGAGGCCCGCAAGGGTTAGCAGCTGGAAGAAGACCAGGGAGCCGAACGCGCCACGCATGCTGCGCAACATGCGCTGGACTTCATGAGTGGGCTTTTCCTGCAGCGGGCTTTTCAGCTTCTTGCATTGGTCACCTCATCCCCCCGCAACGGCTGATGTGCTTGCGCACGCGGGGACCCCAGTCACCCTTGCAATGCCGCCTGCCAGTCATGTCACGCGCCAGTCACTCCGCTGCCTTCAGTTCGAGCGGCGCTGCCAGGCGCGCGACCGACTCTTTCGGCACGACGTGGACGAAGTTGCGCAGTTCCAGTTGCCAGTTGTCGAGGATCGTCTTGCCCTGGAGGGAGCCGGTGCGCCTCACGTGCTCTTCAATGAGGTCGCGCAGGACCTTGGCCCAGTGATCGGTGACGACGGGGCGCCAGAGGATGGTCTCCGGATTCGCCATCAGTGCGAACCGCTGGTGCGGATCGTAGAGGAAGGCCATGCCGCCCGTCATGCCGGCGCCGAAATTCTGGCCGACCGCACCGAGGATGACGGCGGCGCCGCCGGTCATGTATTCGCAGCCATTGGAGCCGCAGCCTTCGACAACGACAGTCGCGCCCGAGTTGCGCACGGCGAAGCGTTCGCCGGCCTGGCCAGCGGCAAAGACCTTGCCGGAGGTTGCGCCGTAGAGAACCGTGTTGCCGATGATGGTGTTGTCCTTCGCCGTGAATGTCGACGTGGACGGCGGCTTGATGATGATCGTCGCGCCTGACAGCCCCTTGCCGACATAGTCGTTGGCGTCGCCCACGACTTCGAGCGTCAGGCCCTTGACGCCGAAGGCGCCGAGCGACTGGCCGCACGAGCCCTCAAGCGTCACCCAGAGGCGATCCTCGGGCAAGCCGTCCATGCCGTACTTGCGCACGATGTGAGACGAGGCGCGCGTGCCGATGGCGCGCTGCGTGTTGCGCACATGATAGTCGAGCTGCATCTTCTCGCCGCGCTCGAAGAAGGGCGCGCCGTCGCGAAGGATCTGCTCGTCCAGCGCGTCGGGCACTTCGTTGCGAAGCGTCGGCTTGTAGGTAACTTTCGCTGTCGGGTCGGCGCGCACAAGAAGCGGCGACAGGTCGAGGTCGTCGAGCATGGCCGAGCCGCGCGAGACCTGATGGAGCAGGTCGGTGCGGCCGATCACCTCGTCAAGGCGGGTAAAGCCAAGCTCGGCGAGGACTTCGCGCACTTCCTCGGCGATGAAGGTCATCAGGTTGACCACCTTGTCCGCAGTGCCGGTAAACTTGGCGCGCAGGCGTTCGTCCTGCGTGCAGACGCCGACGGGGCAGGTGTTGGAGTGGCACTGGCGCACCATGATGCAGCCCATCGCCAGCAGGCTCGCCGTGCCGATGCCATACTCTTCCGCGCCAAGCATCGCCGCCATCACGATGTCGCGTCCGGTGCGAAGGCCGCCATCGGTGCGCAGCGTGACCTGGTCGCGCAGGTTGTTTAGCGTCAGCACGTGGTGGGCTTCGGCAAGGCCGATCTCCCACGGCAGTCCCGCGAACTTGATCGAGGATTGCGGCGAGGCGCCGGTTCCGCCGACATGGCCGGAGATCAGGATGACGTCGGCCTTCGCCTTTGCAACGCCAGCCGCGATGGTGCCGACGCCCGAGCGTGAGACGAGCTTCACGCAAACGCGGCAGTCCGGGTTGATCTGCTTCAGGTCGTAGATGAGCTGTGCAAGGTCCTCGATCGAATAGATGTCGTGGTGCGGCGGCGGCGAGATCAGCATCACGCCGGGCGTTGCATAGCGGTTGCGCGCGATGAACTCCGTGACCTTGAAGCCGGGCAGCTGGCCGCCTTCGCCGGGCTTGGCGCCCTGCGCGACCTTGATCTCGAGCTCCTTGCAGTTGTTGAGATATTCCGCCGTGACGCCGAACCGGCCCGAGGCGACCTGCTTGATCATCGAGTTGGCGTTGTCGCCATTGGGCATCGGCTTGTAGCGCTCGCGCACCTCGCCGCCTTCGCCCGAGACGGATTTTGCACCGATGCGGTTCATGGCGATGTTGAGCGTACCGTGCGCTTCAGGTCCCAGCGCGCCAAGCGACATGCCAGGCGTGACGAAGCGCTTGCGGATCTCGTTGACCGACTGGACGTCGTGCAACGAGGCAGGTTTCGGCTGCGGCTTGAAGTCGAGTAGGTCGCGCAGCTGCACCATCTTCTTCTTCGCGTTCGCGAGTTTCGAGTACTTGCGGAAGGCGGCATAGGAGTTGGTGTCGCAGGCGTGCTGGAGCGCGTGGATAAGTTCGCCGGACAGCGCATGCGTGTCGCCGCTCGCGCGGACGCGGTAGAAGCCGCCGATTGGCAGCACGGCGACGGACGCATTCCATGCCTTGGCGTGAAGGTCGATCGCCTTGCGTTGAAGCCCGGCGAGGCCGATGCCGGAGATGCGGCTGGTCATGCCAGGGAAGTAGTCGGCGACGAGCGCGCGCGAGAGGCCGAGCGCTTCGAAATTGTAGCCGCCGCGATAGGAGGAGATGACCGAGATTCCCATCTTGGAAAGAATCTTCAGCAGGCCCGCCTCGATTGACTTCTTGTAGTTCAGCACGACCTGGCCGAGCGTCTTGTCGCCGAACAGGCCCTTGGCGTGACGGTCTGCCAGCGTCTCCTGCGCCATGTAGGCGTTGACGCAGGTTGCCCCGACGCCCACGAGCACGGCAAAGTAGTGCGTGTCCATGCATTCGGCCGAACGGACGGTGATCGAGCAGAATGTGCGCAGGCCGTGGCTGACCAGCCATGAGTGAACGGCGCCGGCGGCGAGGATCATCGGGATGCCGGCGCGGTCTGCGCTCTGGCCTTCGTCGGTGAGGATGATGTGGCCGCGGCCGGAGGAGACGGCGACGCGCGCTTCCTCGCGGATACGGGCGACCGCATCGCGCAGGGCGATGCCCGGCGAGCCCACTGAATCCGCCGGGAAGGTGCAGTCGATGACGGCGACCTGTTCGCCAATTGTCTCCAGCATGCGCGTATACATGCCGTTGGTGAGGACGGGGCTCTCGAGGACAAAGACGTTTGTCTGCGTGGCATCCTGCGCCAGGATGTTGCCGAGGTTCTTGAAGCGCGTCCGCAGGCTCATCACCCGCTCCTCGCGCAGCGGATCGATCGGCGGGTTGGTGACCTGCGCGAAGTTCTGCCGGAAGAAGTGCGACAGCGGACGGTGCACGTCGGACAGGACGGCGAGGGGGCTGTCATCGCCCATCGAGCCGATGGCTTCCTTGCCGTCCTCGGCCATGGGCGAAAGGATCAGTTCGACGTCTTCCATCGTGAAGCCGGCCGCGTATTGACGGCGCAGGAATTCCGAACGCTCGCTGTAGAGGCGCAGCTCCGGACCGGGGCCGATAACGGGCTCCAGTTCAACGACGTTTGACAACCACTGCTCGTACGGGTGGCTGCTCGCGAGGCGGTCGATCAGGGCTGTATGCTCGTAGAACTTACCGTCACGCACATCGACGGCGATCATGCCGCCGGGAGGAACGCGGCCCTTGCGCGTGATGATTTCCTCGTTGATCGAACACATGCCGGCTTCGGAGCCGACCGCGAGCACGCCGTCTTCCGTGAGCGCGTAGCGCATGGGGCGCAGGCCGTTGCGATCCATGCCGGCAATGGCCCAGCGGCCGTCGAACATGGCGAGCGCAGCCGGGCCGTCCCATGGCTCCATCACGGAGTTGGCGTAGGCATAGAGCGCCTGGTGGGCGCGCGGCATGATGCGTTCGTCGCGAGAAAGCGGCTCGGGCGCGAGCAGTGTTTTGGCCATCGGGCCGGGGCGGCCGGCGCGCACCAGCAATTCGAATGCGTTGTCGAGCGCGGCGCTATCCGATCCGCCGGGCTGGATCACGGGCTTCACATCATCGCCATGCTCGCCGAACACGTCCGAGACCATCTTGATCTCGTGGCTCTTCATCCAGTTGATATTGCCCGAGATGGTGTTGATCTCGCCATTGTGCGCGAGCATGCGGAAGGGTTGCGCCAGCCGCCATTGCGGGAAGGTGTTGGTCGAGTAGCGCTGGTGATAGATCGCGACCGCCGAGACGAAGCGCGGGTCCTTCAGGTCGAGATAGAAGGCGTCGATGTCCTGGGCGAGGAACATGCCCTTGTAGATCAGCGCGCGCGAGGAGAACGAGCAGAGATAAAGGTCGAGGTTCGAGGCGCGCGCGCGGTTCTCGATGCGGCGGCGGCAGATGTAGAGCGCGCGCTCAAGCTCGGCCGGTTCGCGCTTCAGCTGGTCGGAAAACAGGATCTGCTCGATCTCGGGCCGCGTGGCGTTCGCCTTCATGCCGATGACGGAGGTGTCGATCGGTGGCTGGCGCCAGCCATAGATGTAGAATCCGAAGCGCACGACTTCGGTCTCGATGATTGAGCGCGCCTTCTCCTGGGCCGCAAGATCGGTGCGCGGCAGGAAGATCTGGCCGACGCAGACCTGCCGGTCGTCACTGATCGTGTGGCCCATGCCGCGCACGGCGTCGCGGAAAAAGTCCTGCGGAACATCAACGCGGATGCCTGCGCCATCTCCGGTCTTGCCGTCGGCATCGACGGCGCCGCGGTGGTAGACCGCCTTCAGCGCGCGGATCGCCATCTCGACGATTTCGCGGCGCGGCGTGCCGTCGATCTGTGCGACAAGGCCGACGCCGCACGAGTCCTTCTCGTCGGCGGGGTTGTAGGCGTTGGCGGCGACCAGCGCGTTGCGCTGTTCGGTGTAGCGTTCGAGCCATTCCTGGCCGGCTTTTTCGTGTGTCATGATGGCTCGCCCGGTGGCTGGAAGCGCGCAACGACTTCGGCGCCTGTCACGCGCGGCGCGTTCCCGGCAAAGTCGTAGTGCGC
>CAIKXW010000101.1 GCA_903831485.1 uncultured Alphaproteobacteria bacterium
CCACGGCATGTGCTCAAGCACGAACGAGCTGCCCGGCAGCGTCGGGTCGATACGGCCGCGTTCGATGCCGGCCATGACGAGGGCCGCCCACCCGATGTCGACAAGTTGGGCTGCTGCGACCAGCGTCCACATCGGCGCTTTTGGCTCGGCAGCTTTTGCAGCGAGTGCTGCTGCGTAGTGTCCCGCGAACATTGGCGTCTCTCCATGCTATCACGCTAGGCGAAGCCACGGGATTCACAAGGCCAACGGGTTCAGCCGAGCGTGGGCACGAAGATGATCACCATTAGGGGCGCGGCGAGAACAATCGCAAACATTGCGATGGTGACGCTTGTAGGGATGTGAGCAATTCGCAGCATGGCGGATACTCGGGGCGAGCCTCGGAATGAGTCTCAGGGCGAAGTGTCATGAAATCGTTTGATCGGATTGAGGCGCTGGCGCGTGCGCATCATGGCGGATCCAAAGGCGTCAATGCGGCGCTGCGTCAATGGACGGTGGACACGAATCTCGCAGCGAAATCTGATGCAAAATTTCTCGCCGGGATGGCGAAGGCGGTGTTTTCATCGGGTTTTTCCTGGCAGGTGATCGAGAAGAAATGGCCCGGCTCCGAGGCGGCGTTCGATGGATTCGCGCCGAAGCGGGTGGCGGCCTACGACGACGACAAGGTCGATGCGCTGCCGAAGGACACGCGCATCGTGCGCAACGGCGCCAAGATCATGGCCACGATCGCGAATGCGAAGTTCATTGTTGCGACCGCGAAGGAGAATGGCTCATTCGGAAAATTTCTGGCGGCGTGGCCGGAGACGGACCAGGTCGGGTTGATGGCGCACCTGAAGAAGCATGCGTCGCGGCTGGGCGTCGCGACGGTGCAGTACTTCCTGCGCTTCGAGGGATGGGACGCGTTCATTCTCTCCGGCGATGTGGTGAAGGCGCTGGTCCGCGAAGGCGTGGTGGCGAAGGAGCCCACGAGCAGGAAGGATCTCGCCGCCGTGCAGGCCGCGTTCAATGCGTGGCGCGGTGAGAGCGGGCGGCCGGTGCGCGAGATCAGCCGGATACTGGCGATGAGCCTGGGACCCAGCGGGCCGGTTTAATCCTGACAGGTTCTGGCGCCTGGTCGTGATAGCGATGCTGCGTGATGATGGAGTATGCGATGGAGTCTTTGCCGCAGGTGGGCGGGTGCATGTGTGGGGCGTTGCGCTATGAGGTGAACGCGGCGCCGGTGATGATCTATAATTGCCATTGCAAGAACTGCCAGAAGATCAGCGGGTCGGCGTTCAACGTCTCTGTCATTGTGGCGGAGGCGGCGTTCCGATTCACCGGCGGCGAACCAGCGCGCGTGGAGTGGCTGTCGGACAAGGGGGCGACGCGGTGTGGCCTGTTCTGTGGCGCGTGCGGCACGCGGATCGCGAATGGCGGCGCGCCGTCGACGGGCGTTTACAGTCTGCGCGGCGGGACGCTGGATGACACGAGCTGGGTGCTGCCGGTGGGCGATACCTACACGCGGAGCGCGCAACCATGGGTGCGCTTCGTCGAGGGCGGGTTGCGGGCGGAGACTGCGCCTGCGGACTATGCGCCGTTCATTGCGGCTTACCGGGCGCAGAGGCGATTTTGAAGCGCGGGCCGGGGGGGCCTTTAGGGCGATGGAGGGAACTCGCGGAGCCGCGTGTGTGAACGAGGGCCCCGCTATTTCTTCTCCTCGTCTTTCTCGCGCTTCGCACCGTCGAGCTTGCGGATCTCGGCGTCTTTCTGTTTGGTTTCGCGTTCTTTTTCGCCCTTGGTGCGGCCGAAGAGAAGGCGCTTGGCGGCTGCGTCGGATTCCTTCTGCTCGCGCGCCTTGCGCTTGCGCCGGTCGTTGAGGTTGACGATGTCGGCCATGCCGCGTGTACCCGGTTGAGAAGATGTGCATCTTGCCAGTGCGCGCGTGGCGATCAATGGCCGTTGTGGGGACAGGGTCGAAAAAGACAGCGACGCAGGTTGGTCGTTGCCCGAACGATCTAGTGCGAGGCGGGCGCCGGTTCGGCGGCGGCTGGCTGGGTTGCGAAGTCAGCTTTCGGAATCATCGCGAAGGCGCGGGCGGCGCGGAAGTCGCCAAGTTCGAATGTCACTTGCCGGGTGGTCTGGTCCTTGGCGCGCGGGGCGGGCAGCAGGTTGACCTGCACGGCCTCGCGTGGATCGAGCAGTTCGAGCTGGTCGATGGCGCTGGCGTCGAAGACGAAGATCCAGATTGCCTCGCCTACTTCGTTCTTGCCGGCCATGACCTTGCCGGCCCAGATGAGCCGCGACGTGGCGCGTGGAGGCGCGGCGAGCTTGCCATCCTTGCCGGACAGCGAGCCGAACCACGGGTCCGGCATCTTCTCGACATCGCGGAAGACAAGCTGGGCGGAGGCAGGCGTTGCGCCGCGTGCGGGCATGGCGACGGCGAGGCGGAATTCGTCTGGTTTGCCGGGCGTGCGGCGCAGGCCGAAGATCAGGCCCGACGTCTTGTCGGTCTGGTTGATCGCCCACTTGTCGTGTTCGGAGCGTGACGCGCCCCAGGTGGAACGGGTGGCAGGATATTCGATGAAGGTCGTTTTCGCGAATTGGCGATAGCTGCTGCGGACGGTTGCGGCGACCGAGACGACATCGGGGTGTCCGCAGCCGAGGGATTGGGCGCGTTCGGAGACTTCCGCTGCGAGTCGGGTCATCTCGGCGCGGCTCTGCTTGGCGCGCAGGAGTTCGCCTTCGACCTGGTAGAGACCGGAACGGAGGGCGAGGCGCTCGCCTTCGGAGAACAGGGCGCAGGCCTTGTCGGCGGCGCTGATGGCGACGCGCTCAAGCCAGGTGCGGCGCAGGCCGGCGGCGTCCGCCAGCGCGAGCGGGGCGACGGCAAGGCTGAGGAGGGACAGGGAAAGAAGGCGCGCCAGCATGCGGGCACGCTAGCCTGGCCCGATTTAGGATGGGTTTACGGCCTGCCGGACGTTTCCTGGCGCAGTTCCTTGATGACCGAAATCACGCCGCACACCAGCAGGCCGAAGATCGCCGCGAGCGCGTAGACGCCGATGCGCTGCGCGTCGGCGGTAGGCTGGTTGGCGATGAGGGTGGCGGTCTCGATCACGGAGTTTGCCCAAATGGTTTACGCGGTACTTCCAAAATGTCTGCAAACGGGGCGCCAGCCTGCGGATTTGTGGTAAAGGCGCGCGATGCCTCGCGAGATTCCCGCTCATATCTGGGTTTCGGCCCTGTTGCGTCGCGCCACGGGCGCCGGCGCATTCGCCACGATTGTGCATCGCGGGGACGAGGATCGGGGCGATGTGCTGGTTAAGGTGACACGCGCGAGGGGCGACGCCCGGCTTTATGCGCCGGCATTCAATCCGGAGGGGCCAACTGCTTTCGAGCGGCTGGCGGCCGAGGACGAGCCCGGGGTGGATGCGCTGATCGCAAAGCGGCGCGGCGCCGATCGCGACCTCTGGGTGATCGAGATCGAGGACCGGGACGGCCGGCACTTCCTGACCGAGTCAGTCCGGGAGTCGCCCTGACGGCCTGCGCTGCGTGATTGACCGGCGGCGCGCGGGCGGCACTATCGGCGGCGGATTCGGGAGGGCTTCATGAAAATTGCGGCTTGGGTCGGCGCATTGGCGCTTGCTGTCAGCGGGGTGGCGTCGGCCCATGCGCAGGGATGTAGTGATCTCACCAGGCTGATGACCAGCTCGCATGCGCAGGTGAAGGCGCTGCAGGGGACGCAGATCAAGGACACTGCGGAGGAGCTGACGTTCACGCCGAAGTCCGGCGTGGCGGGGTTCACCAACTGCCAGCTGATGTCTGGCAAGGTGGCCGATACGTTCGACAAGTACTGGAAGCATCACATGTGGTGCGAAGGCTATGGCGCCACGGCCGATGCAGCTGACGAAGCGATTGCGGCGTTGTGGAATTGCGCGAAAGACGGTTTCTCGGAACGCCAGGCGGCCGAGGCGTGGATCGGCGGGCGCTATCGCGTGATCGGCTTCGAGGCGGAGGTTCGGACGGCAGGGCGCGGCGCCGGTCTGGTCGATTTCGGCAAGTCCGATTATGCGCGCATGACGCTCGAGAAGGCGTACGACCTGAGCGACAAGTACAACCTGCACATCTACTGGCTGTTCACACAGCCGGCGGGTTAGCGCGAGAGTCTCGCATTGGGCGCCATGGTCGGGATGTCCGCGGCCCGGCGGGACTTGATGTAGGCGAGGCTGCAGGCGCCGGTGCCGGTGTTCCAGATGCGCGGCGTTTCCGTCCCGATGACGGCGCCGTTCGAGTCGCGGAAAACAACTTCGGTGGGATAGGCCCCGGGCGGAAGGCTGGCGTAGTCGATGTGTGCGGGAAGGTTGTCCCAGTAGCGCGTGTCGGCTTCCGGCGTGGTGGCTTCCGACATCAGCATCGAGCCGATGCCGACGAGCGCGAAGCCGGCGGCCCAGGCGAGCGCTTCGTCGGCGTCGTCATCATCGTCGTGGTCGTCGTCGTGATGGTCGTCCCACGCCTCCCACGAGGCGACCTCGAGCGCGAAGTCAGCGAGATGGAGCGAGGCGATGGCCACGCCGGCGGTGACATCCTTGAACTGGGCCTTGTTGGCGAGGATGGCTTCCACCTGCCGCCCGCCGCGGGTGGTGGCCTGCCAGTAGATGTCCTCGCCGAAGGCGGCGGGATAGACCACGCCGTCGGCGACGAAGTTGACGCCTGATTCCGGGACGGGGTCCGATTCCGCGTAGGTGAGGTATTCGCCGTAAGCGCCTTCGCCGTACTTGATTGGCGACAGGCCCATGTCGGCGATGGCGAGGACGCGATCGTTCTGACCGGGAATGTGGATGCCGGGGCGTGCTTTGGTGGCGCGGTTGTAGAATTCGCGCGCGAGCACGTCATTGCCTTCGCACTGTGAGGCCCAGCCGGACAGCACATCCAGGATGGCGAAGTCGGACTGGTAGCGCTGGTCCTCGGCGAAGGCGTCCTGCAGCTGGCCGCCCTGGAAGACGGCGCGGGCGTTTTCATAGTCGCCCTGCGACAGGTAGATCAGGCCGCGATAGTAGAAGGCCATGGCGCGTTCGTAGGACTCGCCCTTGAAGTCCTTCGCGCGTTCCGGGACGAAGTTGGAACGGGCCTTCTCGGCTTTCGGGTTGTCGGCGTAAATCGCCTCGATGCGGTTGAGCGCGTCGTCGAAAGAGGCGGCAGCGATGTCTGCCGCGCCGGCCTCGAACGCCGCGAGGCCGCTGCGCATCTGGTTGAGCACGCGGTTGCGCTCGCCTCCGGTCAACACCGCAGCGTAGATGTGATGCGTGCTGGCGGGTTTGTCCGCGAGCCATCCATCCATCTGGCCGGGCGGGACATCAACGGTGTCGTCCATGGTTGTGCATGCGGCGAGGCCGATGGCGGCGACCGATCCCCACAGGAGGCGCTGAAGCGCCATGGCCACCCCCTAGCGATAGACGACGTCGTCGGCGCCGGCGCGAGCGAAGTTGTACATGCCTGTCCAGACGATCTCGCTTGTCTCAAGGTCGATCATCTCGAACGTCACCTGGTTGTAGCGCTGGATCATGCCGTATTGCGGCTGGATCTGCTCGGTGGAGGTGATGCGGCCGCGCAGGCGATAGTCAGCGCCCATCTGGGCCTTCACAGGCGTCAGCGTGCCGGCGTCGAGATGGCCGTCGCGTTTCATGTCGCGCTCGCCGTCGACCATGTTGAAGGATTCGCGCGAAACGAAGCGGATGCGTCCGGCGGCGGCCTTCTGCAGGTTCACGCGCAGGTTGTCGGTGAAGATGTTGGGATTGATGCGCTGGGCGCTTTCATTATGGAAGTAGGCGGCGTCCACGATGATGCGCGGCGATGCGGAACCGGAGATGGGCGGGGTGGCGAGCAGGTCCTGCGTCATCTGGCTGGCCATCACCACGATGTCCTGTCCCTCGATGCCGACGCCCTGAATCGGCCCGGGCATGGAGGGGTCATAGTTCACGGTGCGCATGCCGCCCGGGTTGGGCGGCGTGGAGGCGCAGGCGGCGGCGAGGGTCGCAAGGCCGGCGGCGGCGATCAGACGAAGCGGCATGTTCTAGTCCCCAAAGCGGTAGATGGGGTGAGTTGGCCGTTTCCTACCTGAATGACCGCTGAACGGCGGCGGCAACCAGCGGAAGCCGCCGGATTTCTGGCGGTCTCAGGCGGGCGGCGGCGTGGTTTCTGCGAGGCTCCGGCGCGCCAGCATTGTGGTGAGCCAAGCGCGGAGCGCCGGCGCATCCGCGTCCCAGGCGAGGTCCGCGTGGCGGAAGTCGACATAGGCCAGCGCGCAGGCCAGCGCGAGGTCACCCAGATCCGGGTGCGGACGATCGGGGATGTTGTCGTTGAAATGCGAGACCGCGCGGCGGATGGAGTTGGTCCAGCGAACCGTCCACTCCGGGGACCGCTGGGGCTCCGGGCGGAGGCGCTCCATCGTGCGTGAGAAGGCAGCGTCGGAGATGCCGTCGGCCAGCGCCTCGCGTGTGCGGCAGGCGATGCGGGCGGTAGTCTCAGTGGGGATGAGCCGGGGGTCGCCGGAAAGGGTGTCGAGGTATTCGCAGATCACGCGGCTGTCGACGATGCAGCGGCCGTCGGCGAGGACGAGCGCAGGCACCTTGCCGAGCGGATTGGCTGCGTGAAGTTCCGGTGGGTTCGAGAGCGGCGAGGCGGCGACCAGCGTGAGTGCGAGTCCCTTCTCGATCGCGACCACCCTGCATTTGCGGGCGTAGGGCGAGGTGGGAGAGTGGAAGAGGTGCATGACGTTTCCTGGCGGGTTGCGCACATATCGCTAGCCGTGGTTGGGCTGCGGGGAAAGCGCTGACTGCGCGGACGTCAACTCTCCCAGAGTTTCATGTCCACGAAGCCATGCGGATCGTGCATGAAGTCGCGCATCAGCCTGTAGTGGTCTGTCTCTTCGAGCGTGGTCGGTTCAAGGCCGCCCGGCGTCATGCGGAGCAGCGTGGCTCCCGGATAAGCCATGAGCATGGGAGAATGGGTGGCCATGATGACCTGTGCTTTCTTCGATTCATCCATGGCGCGTAGGAGTTTGAGGAACTCCACCTGACGTGATGGCGACAACGCGGATTCAGGTTCGTCGAAGATGAAGATACCTTGATGCTGACAACGTTCCTGGAAGAACCGGAGGAAACCTTCGCCGTGCGAGTGGGAGAGGAAGTCTGGCGGCGGACCAACAGGCGCGCCAGCTTCGAATGCCTCGCGTTGCGCGTCGTCAAGATAGCGAGCGACCGCGAAGAATGTCTCCGCCCGAAAAAACCAGCCGCGCGTGACTTTCGGTAGCCAAGCCGCCCGCAGGGCTTCAGAGAGCTTTCCGCCCATGACTTCAAGCGCTCGTGAATGGTCGACCGGCATGTAGCCCTTGCCGCCACCCGCCTCGTCAAATCCGGCCACCGCGGCGATGCCTTCGAGGATAGTAGATTTGCCCGCCCCGTTCTCGCCAACGATGATGGTGATCGGCCTGTCAAACTCGAGGCTGAAGTCACCGCGGAAGATCGGCAGGCAGAATGGATAAACGTCTTTCGATTGTACCTTCTCCGGCTCCAGCCAGATGCGTTTCAGGAAGGGGGCGCGAAGCGTTGTTTCTCGACCTTTTCTCGCCATGATGATCCCTCCAATGACCGCACCGTAAACCGCGCGGCCGGCCGGGTGTAGACCTTTCCCACGCTCCCCTGTATGCCCCCGCCCCATGGCCCTTACACCTCAAGAAGAAGCAGCGCGGCGGCGCACGTTTGCGATCATTGCGCACCCGGACGCCGGCAAGACGACGCTGACGGAGAACCTGCTGCTGGCGGGCGGCGCTATCCGCATGGCGGGCGCGGTGAAGGCGCGCGGCGAGCGGCGGCGCACGATGTCGGACTGGATGAAGATCGAACGCGACCGCGGCATCTCGGTGTCGGCGTCGGTGATGACGTTCGAGTACCAGGACTGTGTGTTCAACCTGCTCGACACGCCGGGCCACGAGGATTTCTCGGAAGACACCTATCGCACGCTGACGGCGGCGGACTCGGCCATCATGGTGCTGGACGCGGCGAAGGGCATCGAGCCCCAGACGCTGAAGTTGTTCGAGGTGTGCCGGCTGCGGGACATTCCGATCATCACATATATCAACAAGATGGATCGCGAGGCGCAGGACCCGTTCGCGCTGCTGGATGAGATCGAGCAGAAGCTGGCGATGACGGCCTCGCCGCTCTACTGGCCGCAGGGGTCGGGCGATCGCCTCCGCGGGATGCAGGATCTGCGCAATGGCGAGTTCATCACCTACCAGCGCATCGTGCAGCACGACGGTTCGGTGGAGTTCAAGACGGAGCGCGTCGGCAAGGATCGCTTCGACGAGATGATGGATGCCGGCGAGCAGGCAGAGATGGCCGAGCAGGCGGAGATGGCGGCGGGCGTGTGCAAGCCTTACGACCATCAGAGCTATCGCGAAGGGCACATGACGCCGGTGGTGTTCGGATCGGCGCTGCGCCATTTCGGCGTGAAGGAATTGCTCGACACGATTTGGCTGGAGGCGCCGGCGCCGCGCGTGCAGAAGGCGAAGGTGAAAGGCAATCCTGTGCCGGTAGGGCCGGAGAACAAGGAAGTCACCGGCTTCGTGTTCAAGATCCAGGCGAACATGGATCCCAACCATCGCGACCGCATCGCGTTCTTCCGTATGGTGTCCGGCAAGTTCGAGCGCGGCATGCGGTTGAAGACCGTGGCGGGCAAGCAGATCGGAATCACATCGCCGGTGATGTTCATGGCGCAGGACCGCGAGATTGCCGATGAGGCTTTCGGCGGCGATGTGATCGGCATTCCGAACCATGGCCAGCTGCGCGTCGGCGATGCGCTGTCTGAATCAGGCAATGTGCAGTTTGCGGGAATCCCGAACTTCGCGCCGGAAATCCTGCGGCGCGTGCGGACGAAGGATCCGATGAAGTCCAAGCATCTGCGCAAGGCGCTGGAGGGGCTGGCTGAGGAAGGCGTGACGCAGCTGTTCACGCCGGAGATCGGCTCGGACATGATCGTGGGCGCGGTTGGTCAGCTGCAGATCGAAGTGATGGCCGAGCGGATCGCGACAGAGAACAATCTCGAAGTGCTGTTCGAGGCGAGCCCATGGGCGGCGGCGCGCTGGTTGGCGAGCGAGGATCGCGCGAAGCTGGACGCGTTTCTCGAGACAAACCGGAACACGATCGCCAAGGATCTTGATGGCGCTCCAGTCTTTCTGGCCAAGAACGCATGGGATGTCGGCTATGTGTCCGACAAGAATCCGGCGATCCGGTTCACGAAGACGAAGGAACGGGTCTAGGACCCGTACCTCCGCCATGCCCACCACGACGCGGCGATTGCAGCGAGGATGAATGCGACGCCGGCGATGCTCATGAAGCCGTGGAGGTTGCTTGAGATGAGGCCGCCGCCGATGGCTGTTCCAGAGGCCTGGCCGAGATAGAGCACCGAGGTGTTGAGCGCGACGGACGCAGACGCAAGCGCCGGGGCGACCGAGATCAGGCGGGCCTGCTGCATCGAGATGCCGGCGCCGAAGCCGAGGCCCCATATGAAAACGCTGGCGAGGGCGAAGGTCAGCATGCCCGAGAAGATGGACCAGCCGATGAGTCCTGCAGCCATTGCGGACAGGCAGATCAGGTGCATGCGGGCGGCGCCAACAGACGATACCAGCCGGGCGGCGAGGATCGATCCTATCAGTCCCGCGGCGCCGGAGAGGCCGAGGGCGAGCGCCACGCCGGACGAGTCCGCCAAGCTGACGCGGCGGAGTTCTGCGGCGAGGTAGGGGTAGAGGATGAACTGGCCGGTGATCTGAAGCGAGGTAGCGGCGAGCAGGATGAGGATGGCGGGGCGCGTGAGGACGTCGCCCCACGACCGGAGGGACATACGGCTCGGATAGAGTTTCGCAGGCATGAGCAGTTGCACGCCGATGGCCGACAGGAGCGCGGCGATGGCGATGCCCGCATAGATGCTGCGCCAGTTGAGGGCCTCGCCGAGGATGCTCATGAAGGGGATCACGACGGCGGTGGCGACGGCCCAGCCCATGAAGACGAAGGCGACTGCGCCAGCGCGGCGGGCTTCCGGTACCATCAGCGTTACTGCGCCGGCGGCCTGTGGCGTGAAGATCGCGGCGCCGCTGATCATGGCGAGGCGGATGACCATCAGCGTTGCGTAGTCGGGCGCGAAGACAGAGGCGGCGTGGCCTGCTGCGTAGAGAAGGAGCGAGGCGGCAAGGAGTGTGCGCCGGTCGATGCGGTTCGTGAAGAAGCCGAAGGCGGGCGCGCCGATGCAGAGGATTACCGCGCCCCACCCGATCAGTGCGCCGATGGCGACGGGCGTGACGCGAAGGTCTGCCGTCATGGCGTTGATCATGGCCGCGGGGGCGAGGACGCCAGAGCCGATGACGATGTTGCCGAGGAAGAGGAAGATCAGCGCGACACGGATGTTGACCGGCTTTGCGAGACGCTCGGCGTCCGGGGTCGCAACTGGCAGCGCCGACATGGCTTGTTCTTTCCCGGCAGCCATGACGGCGTTCTGGTGCTGGGCCCAGACTTAGGGTGGTCCGTAGCGCATGGCTAGCCTTCGGGTCCGCGACGAATTCCTACCGGTCGGCCTTGCGCGCAATCTGGAGCTCGAGGCGCTTGATCTCGCGCAGGACGCGGTTGGCCTGCATCGTCGGCCACAGGGTGCAGATTTTCAGCACGGTTGCGCCGATCATCAGGACCGCTGCCGAGAGCCCCCAGCGCAGCGCCATGATGGTGTCGTTTTCCTGAAAGAACTGCCATGCGCACCATGCGCCGCCGAGAAACATCACGGCTTGCACGATCATCAGAAGCAGGTTGATCCAGCCCAGTGATCCGGTAAGCAGTCCGCCGACCTGACTGAAGTATCCCGGCTCCTGATCCAGCCTGGCGCGGAAGGGGCGATCTTCCTCGCTGAGGGTGGTTTCGATCATCTTGTCGAGGTCACTCATGTTCGGTCTCCTTCAATTTCAGCGCGAGGCGAAGTTTTTCGCGCGCGTGCATCAGCCGGGTCTTCACCGTGCCGACGAGTGCGATCAGCGCGACGGCGATTTCCGCGACGCTGAGATCTTCCAGATAGAAGAGCCCGATCGCTGCGCGCTGGTCCGGCGGCAGGCCGGCGATGGCGCGGGCGAGGCGGGCCTGGTCTGATGCGCGCTCGCCGCCATCGGGCGTGGCGGTCTCTGACGGTTCGGCGGTGTAGGCGGCGCCGAGGTGGCGTTGGCGCTGTTGGCCACGGACCCAGCGGGCGCAGCGGCGCGAGACAATGCGAAAGGCCCATGCGGCAAAGGCCGTCGCGTCGTCGAGACGCGGGATGCCGCGCACGATTTCCAGCCATGCCTCCTGCACGACGTCTCACGCCGCCTCCGCATCGCCCGTGAGCCTGCGCGCATGGCCGAGGAGGCGCGGCTGGATCCGTTCGGCAAGTTTTCCGAGAGCGATCGTGCTGCCCGCCCGCGCGCTGGAGGCAAGATACTCGTCGAACAGCCTGTCCCTTGGGTCATGCCCGGCCATCTGCGCCCTCTTCAGAACCAAGGTGCCCGGATCAGGCATTCCGGTTCAATCGGAAGCGAACAAAATGTGGGGCAGCGCGCTAGGGTAGCGTCAGCGAGGGCGGGGGACTGACGCGGCCGTCCGGGCGGGCCTTGGCGAGCATGCGCTGAAAGGCGGGGCGGCCTTCAACCTTTGTCTGCCACGCTGCGATGTTTGGGTACTTCGCCGGGTCGGCCACGTTCATGCGGATGGCGTAGCTGATGGGGAAGACCATCATGATGTCGGCGGCGGTAAACTCGCTGCCGCCGAAATACGGGTGCTTCGCGAGATGATCTTC
>CAIKXW010000102.1 GCA_903831485.1 uncultured Alphaproteobacteria bacterium
CGAGTACGCTCCGGCGGCCCAGTCGATCTGGCGCCCTGTGACAGACGCGCTGGGCGATTTTGCGCCTGCTTTCGCCAGGACGCTGGGTGCGATCATCGAATTTGTCGCCGCCGTCCTGCCGGTCGTGGTTTTCGTGCTGCTGTCGCTGGCGGTCCTGATCCTGTTTTTCCGCTGGTCGGGCGGACGGCGGAGGCGGAAGGCAGAGCGCCTGATGGCCATGGAAAAGGCCAGTTCCAGCGCCAATCCCTGAATTCCGGGGCCTGTTTCCCGGGCCACGGGGCCGCAGCCATTGGGCTTGGACGCCCATGCGGCATTGGTCTAGAAGGTCGGTCGTTGCCGGGCGAGTGAGGTTTGCATGCGTTCCACCAGTGCTTTGAAGGTCTGTCTGGCCGCCGGCGTCGCGCTGGCCGCCGCCGCCTGCGCCGGCTCCAATTCCCGCCAGACTGATCTCGCCTATATCGAGCAGCCGGTGGAGACGATCTACAACGACGCCCTTCGCAGCCTTGACCGCAATCTCTGGGTGATCGCCTCGCTGCAGTTCGATGAAGTGCAGCGTCAGCACCCCTATTCGCCATGGGCGCAGCGCGCCATGCTGATGGCGTCCTATGCCCGCTATCGGGCCCGGGACTATGAGAAAGCGATCTCCAGCGCCGAGGAATACGTCTCCCTGCACCCCGGCGGCGACGGCGCGCCGTACGCCTATTACCTGATCGCAATCAGCCATTTCGACCAGATCATCGATGTGGGCCGGGACCAGGCTCGCTCGGACCTCGCTCTTCGCGCCTTCACCGATGTCACGCAGCGGTTCCCGGAATCCGATTATGCCCGCGACAGCGAGCTGAAGATGGACATGGTCCGCGACCAGCTGGCTGGCAAGGAAATGGAGATCGGCCGCTACTACCTGCAGCGCTCGGAGCACCTTGCCGGCATCAACCGGTTCAGGAAGGTGATAACCGAGTACCAGACGACGTCGCACGTTCCCGAGGCGCTTCATCGCCTGGTCGAGGCTTATCTTTCGATCGGCCTCACCGGACAGGCGCAACAATCGGCAGCCGTGCTGGGCCACAACTATCCCGGCTCCAGCTGGTACTCTGACAGCTATGCGCTGATGCAGGGTCAGGGCGTTACGCTGCCCGCGCGGCCGAACGCCAGGGCCGGGTTCAATATCTTCGACCGCATCGCGAACATTTTCTAGCCAGACCGGCGAAGTCCGTACGCCACCGCGCGGTCCTCCCCGCGGGACGCCCTATCTCGATATCGAGGCCTCACGCGCCGCACCGGTCCGTTGGGCCGGTTCGCGCGTAGCAGCCCCGCTTGCAGGAGAGTCCCTTGAAGAAATTCGTCATCTTGATTGCCGCCCTCGGCGTGTCGGACCGCGCGCTGGCGCAAGGGGCGGCAGACGAAGGCTGGGGACTGACCCTTGGCGCCGGCGCGCTGACGGCGCCGACCTATGAGGGCGACGACAGCTATCGGGTCTCCATCCTGCCAAACATCCAGGTGACCTATGGCGATGACTTCTTTGCCTCGGTGCAGGAAGGCGTCGGCTATCGTTTC
>CAIKXW010000103.1 GCA_903831485.1 uncultured Alphaproteobacteria bacterium
GCCGTGCCGATGCACAGGAAGGGCGAGAGGGAAATGAAATGCGCAAAGTGCGCGTCGATCTGCGCGATGTCCTTGCCCACTGCCCCGCCGCCGGGCTGCTTGTAAACGGTGCGAAGATCGGCCTCGGTGTTCAGGTCGCTCATGCATGATCCTCCCATGAGCGCAGATCCTATACACGCCTCCTGCCGCCCGCATGTCAGCATCTTGCGCGTCATCCTTCAATTGGAGCAAAGTGGATCGCAAGGAGACCCGCGCTTGCTTGTCGTGTTTCACATGTCGTGTCTGTCCGGCCGCTGGCGCGTTGCCCGCTAGCGATTGCCCGCATGTGGCTCCGCCTCGCGCGGCCCGCCACACCATCCTCAATAACTGACAGGACAGACGCACATGTCATTCCACATTCGCGCCTATGCGCCAGACGACCTCGCCACCCTCCACGCCATCCGCGCCGCCGCCTTCGCGCCCGTGTTCGCGTCCTTCCGCGACATCGTCGGCCCGGAGATCGCCACCCTCGGCCTCGCCACCGCTGAACAGGAGCAGGCCGAGCTTCTCGACGCGATCGCCAAGCCCGACAGCGGCCACGGCATCGCCGTCGCCGAGGTCAACAGCGCCATCGCTGGCTTCGTCTCGTGGAAGCCGAGCATCGCGCCCGGCATCGGCGAGATCACCCTCAACGCAGTACATCCGCACTACGGCGGAAAGGGCGTCGGCACGGCGCTCTACGACCACGCCCTCGCCGCGCTGAAGGCCGCCGGCATGCAGCTCGCCACTGTCGGCGCCGGCGGCGATCCAAGCCACGCACCCGCCCGCCGCGCGTATGAGAAAGCAGGCTTCAGCGTGAACTTGCCCTCGATCTACATGTACAGGAGGCTCTGACGCGTTCAGCGCGACCCTGTGGTTTTGTGGCCGTTACGGCGCCGTCATGACGCCCGAACTTGACCCGCTCGCCGCCGCGTCGGATTGTGCTCCTCATGCGTACAATCCTGCTTCTTGCCGTGTCCCTCACCGCCCTCGCTGGTTGCGGCATTCGCGGCGATCTGGTGCGTCCCGTGCCGCTATGGGGCGACCCGCCGAACGAGGGGCCGAACGATCCCCGCACGCTGAAGGCGGAAGAGGATCGCCGGGCTGCCGCCGACGCAGCTGAAGCAGAGCGCGACCGCGCCGAAGCCGCGGCCGAGCGCGAAGCTCTCGAAGCGCAGACGACACCGCCGGCAGCGCCGCAATAGTCGTGTTTCCGGGCTGAATCACGCTAGTCTCCCGCCACACCATGGGAGGGAATCATGCCGTTCAGAGCCACCGCCGCCATCGCGCTCGCCGCAACGCTGGCGTCCGCCTGCTCCATGATGGGTGAAACACCCGCGGCCACCGCGCCAGCAGCGAAGCACGCCTACGCAGGCGTCTATGGCGGCAGCTATGTCTGCACCGACGGCGAACACGGCTTCTATCTCGACATCGCGACAGTGATCCCCAAGGACGGAGGCGGGTTCGACGCATCCGGCGTTCTCGGACTGTTTCCAACACTCGCGGGCGCTTCCGGCCCCGTCGGAGGTGTTGCTGGCAGCTTCAACGTCTCCGGCACGATCAGTTCGGACGGAACCGTCGCGATGACAGCCGGCGACTGGCTCAAGCAGCCGACGGGCTACGGCGCCGCCGATCTCGAAGGCAAACTCCGCCAGAAATCCGACGGCAGCTACGCCCTCACCGGCAAACCCGTCGTGCGCGGCAATCCCTCCGCCTGCAGCAACCTGATCGCCACACAGTTCCTGCCTTAGCGTGACAACTCCGGCCGGTTCCGCTACTCGCCTGCGCGAACCACCACCGGATCCCGACGATGCATCACTTCAACTATCGCAATGGCGTCCTGCACTGTGAGGATGTCTCGCTCGAAGCCGTCGCGCGCGAACTGGGCACGCCCGCCTACGTCTATTCCGACGCCACCCTGCGCCGTCACTACCGCGTGCTCGCCGACGCCTTCGCCGGCCGCAACCTGCTCATCGCCTACGCAGTGAAGGCCAACTCCAATCTCGGCGTCATCGCCACGCTGGCCTCGGAGGGTGCGGGCGCGGACGTCGTCTCCGGCGGCGAGATGCTGAAAGCGATGGCCGCCGGCGTGCCCGCCAACCGCATCGTCTTTTCCGGGGTCGGCAAATCTGAA
>CAIKXW010000104.1 GCA_903831485.1 uncultured Alphaproteobacteria bacterium
CGGCATCGACCATGTCGGCATCGGCACGGACTTCAATCACGGTAGCGGCATTGAAGGCTATGACGATGCGAGCGCCTCTTTCGCCGTGACCCTTGGGCTCCTCCGCCGCGGATACTCGGCGGAGGACATCAAGAAGATCTGGGGCGGCAATTTCCTGCGCGTCATGCGCCAGGCGGAAGCAGCGGCCGGAAAGGCTGGGCCCGCGCAGTAGGTCCCCCTCGCGCGACTTCTCCGCCAATTGGCAAGGCCATGGCCGCCGGTGGCGCCGATTGCCCTGTGATACGCAATTTCTTGCTCCGCTGCGATGTTCACCCCACCCGCCCTTGGGGCTATACGCGCGCCAAACTGCGCTGACGCTGATCCCTTCAGCGCACTCCGGAGCAACCGATGTTCGACAAGTTCGCCTTCGCCGGCCACGAGAGTGTGCACCACTTCTTCGATGCGAAGACTGGCCTCCGCGCGATCATCGCGCTTCACTCCACGGCGCGCGGTCCCGCTGCCGGTGGATGCCGCATGTGGAACTACGCCACCGCCGAGGAAGCCCTCGTCGACGCGCTGCGCCTCTCGGAAGGGATGAGCTACAAGAACGCCATGGCCGACCTGCCGCTCGGCGGCGGCAAGGCTGTGATCTGGGGCAATTCACGAACTGACAAGACGTCCGACCTGTTCCGCGCCCTCGGCCGCGCCATCAACTCGCTCAACGGGACATACTGGTCGGCCGAAGACGTCGGCGTCTCCGTGCAGGACATGGCCTTTGCAGCGGAGGAGACGAAATACGTCTCCGGCCTTTCGACAGGCAAGGCAGCCAGTGGCGACCCGTCGCCCGTGACAGCGAAGGGCGTCTTCCTCGGTCTGAAGGCCGCTGCCCTTCGCGCCTTTGGAACGGATGACCTTTCCAGCCGCACCATAGCGGTACAGGGCGTGGGTCATGTCGGCGGCTATCTGTGCCGGCATCTGGCAGGGGCGGGCGCCAAACTCGTCATCACCGACGTGAACGCCGAAGCGCTCGACCAGATCGCTCGCGCCACAGGCGCACAGGTCGTCGCCCCCGCGGACATCTACGATGTCGCCGCCGATATCTTCTCGCCCAACGCCCTCGGCGCCATCATCAACCCCGACACCCTGCCGCGCCTCCGCGTGCGCGTAATTGCCGGCGGCGCCAACAACCAGCTCGCCACGCCAGAGATGGGCGACAGCCTGAGCGGGAAGGGCATCGTCTACGCCCCCGATTACGTCATAAACGGCGGCGGCATCATCAATGTCGCCTCCGAAATATCCGGCGCCTACGATCCTGCCTGGGTTGAGGCAAAGCTCAAGCGCCTGATCCAGACCCTCGGCGATGTGCTCGACCAGGCCCAGCGCGAAGGCCGCGGCGCCAACCGCGTCGCCGACGAAATCGCCCGCAGCCGAATCACCCGCTGACCCCCGCGCAGATGCTCCGGGCGCCGATCATTAAATCTGTTAGCTCGCCGGTTGCATTTGTGTGACGCAGGTCTAGGCTCGCAAATGTTGCATTGCAG
Organism: uncultured Alphaproteobacteria bacterium; assembly: GCA_903831485.1. Next base: position 1,521 of record CAIKXW010000104.1, read on the forward strand.
CGTAATGCTCAGACGCCGAATGAATGGCGCGGCAATTGCTGGGGTTTTTGGTTGGTGTAGCTGCCCGTCAGGGCAGTGGACTTCGGGGGGGTGATGTCTGAAGTCGTTGTCTTCATGGGCGCAGAAGAAAGCCGTGATCCCTCGCGCCTGATGAACGCCATCGACGCCTTCGCCAAATGGGCGTCCGAGTCCGGCCTGTCGGGTGAGCAAAGCGACGCCCCCCACATCATGGTCAAAAGCGAATTCTCCGGTGGCGAGATGCGCCGCAAGCTCGTTTTCCAGCATCGCGACCACGCCGCCCGCTTCCTCGTCTTCTGGCGCTCGGAGCGCCAACGGGCGCGGCCATCCGACGCCGTCGCCGCCCAGGCCTGACACCGCCTCTGGCCGTTCGCGCTGACGCCA
>CAIKXW010000105.1 GCA_903831485.1 uncultured Alphaproteobacteria bacterium
ATGAACATGATGACCAGGTGATCGGTCATTCCGACGGCGGTGAGGATCGAGTCGATCGAGAACACCAGGTCGAGGATGATGATCTGGAAGATGGCGGCGCCGAAATTGAGGGCGGCGCGGCCAGCGATGGGCGCATCCGCCTTGTGGTCGGTGCCGGGGTCCATCGTGTGATGGATTTCCGACGTGGCTTTCCAGACCAGGAAGAGCCCGCCCGCGATCAGGATGAGGTCGCGCCAGGAGAAAGACGTCTCGAACGTCGGCTCGCCGTGCTCACCCGGCGGCCCGGTTATGCCAAGGTCGATCACCGGCTGCACCAGTCCGACGATCCAGGTGATCGTGAACAGCAGGAGCAGGCGCATCACCAGCGCCAGCCCGATACCGATATTGCGCGCCTTCGCCCGCTGCTCCTCGGGCAGCTTGTTGGTCAGGATCGAGATGAAGATCAGGTTGTCGATGCCGAGGACGATCTCCATGACCACCAGCGATACCAGCGCCGCCCACGCGGCCGGATCATTCAGCAGCGGCGTAAAGTCGAAATCCATGGTGATGGCAGCTCCCTCAGCCAAGGCGGCTGATGGGCTATGTAGGGGGATTGCCGCCCGGAGTTAAGCAGAAAGCGAGGGGTCGGCGCCTTTACGCAAGGCGAAGGCGCATGATGAATTCGTCATCAATCGTGTCGCCGACCTTGAACTTGTAGCCGCCGACCTTCTCGAAGCCCCGGCTTTCGTAGAGCGCGATCGCCTTGTCGTTGGATTCCCAGACGCCGAGAAACAGGTTCTTTGCGCCGCGCTGGCGCGCCCGTTCGATGGCCCAGGCGAGAAGGATGCGACCGACGCCGACGCCCTGTCCGTGCTGGTAGACATAGACCCGGTGAAGCTCGAGGGCCGGTTCAGGCCCGGTGTCGATCGGGAGCTTGCAGGGGCCGATCTTGCAATAGGCCACCATCCGCTTGCCCGAATAGGCGGTACGGACCTCGACATCGGGGTCCTTGAGGTCGACCTCCATCTTGCTGATGGAATAGGTCTCGTCGAGAAACTGGCGCAGGTCGCCCGGCGGATAGAGGTCGCCGAACGTCTCGGCGAACGTCTCGCGGCCAATCTCCGCCAGCCCTGCGGCGTCCTTCAGCTGGGCGTCGCGAAATGTCAGATCGCGGTCCACGATCACTCCACCAAAAACTCAGTTGTGAATGTCAGTTGCCCGGCTCGGCGCGGGAAGCATAGACGAATTCGCGGACGGCGTCGCCCAGCAACACCAATTTTGCCAGCGACCATCCGCCCTGCCTGTCGAATGCGCCCATGGGTTGCATGAGCCGGTCGGCGAGGGGTTTGCGGGGCGCTATCCAGGCATCGACCAGGGCGCGCGCCGATTCGCGGTCGAGGCTTTCGGCATGGGCGCCCGTTTTCCCGGCATGCCGGATTGCGGCAACGGTGAGTTCGCTCTGCTGCCGGGGCAGGTCGTCCGCGACGCGCTGGAGGGCGAGGCGATCCCAGTGGTCGCGAGGCTGGAGGTCGCGGGCCGCCGCGCGCATGCGGTCGAGGCCGAGTTGTGCGCCGACCTGGTGCTGCACGTACAGCGCGGCGGCGAGCGGCCAGCGCGTCTGCTCGGCGATATCCACGGTCTCGCGGGCCGAGGCGAGCGCGCGGATCAGGGCGACGTCATGGGCAATGTCGGCCGGCGCGCCAGCCGCGCGGTATTGCTCGGCGCGCGCCTCGACGCGGCCAAGAACGAGCGGCGAGAGCGCGGTCGGCAGCAGCGCGCGGACTTCGGCGATGGCGTCGTGCGAGCGGTCGACCGTACGGGTGATCGAGCCGGTCTGCATGAGATCGGGATCCGACAGGAATCCGCCCGCCAGCATGCGCAGGTTGGCGGAGGTCTCCACCATCATCAGCGTCTGGGCCTGGGCGGGCGCCTTTCCGTCGAGCGCGCTGATACGATCGACGAGATCATCGATGTGGAAGGCCGAGAAGGCGGCCTCGAAGGCCTGCGCGACATGGCCGGCGTCGATGCCCTCTGCGTCGCGCTTCTGGACGGCGAAGGTCGGGCCCGTGAGGTTGACGATGCGGTTCGACAGCATGGTGGCGACGATCTCGCGGCGCAGGCGGTGACGCTTGCGGGCCTCGCTGAACTTCGCAAGTTCGTCCGGGAAGTAATGAACCAGCAGCTGCTCGAATGCCGGGTCGTCCGGCGCTTTCGACGCGACGATCGATGAGAACAGGTCGAGCTTGGCGTAGGCCATGATCACGGCGAGTTCCGGCCGCGTAAGACCCAGCCCAAGCTCACGCAGCTTGCGGAAGGATTCGGTGGAGGGCAGGCCTTCGACAGCGCGGTCCAGCTTGCCCTGGCTTTCCAGCGTCTCGATCAGGCGCTCATGGCTGTCGAGATCGGCGGCGGCTGTGGCCTGCATCATGCTGAGCGCGCCGGTCTGGTCGTAGTTGTTCTGCAGGACAAGGTGGCCGACCTCGTCCGTCATGCTGGCGAGCAGGGCGTTGCGGTCCTCGGCCTTCAACGCGTGTCCGTGGATCGCCTCGGTGGTGAGGATCTTGATGTTGACCTCGTGGTCGGATGAATCAACGCCGGCGGAATTGTCGATCGCGTCCGTGTTGATCCGGCCGCCATGGCGGGCGAACTCGATACGGCCTGCCTGCGTCATGCCGAGGTTTGCGCCTTCGGCGATGACCCTGGCTTTCAGGTCCTTCGCATCCATGCGCAGCGCGTCGTTGGATTTGTCGCCGACATCAGCATGGCTCTGGGTCGATGCCTTGATGTAGGTGCCGATGCCGCCAAACCAGAGCAGGTCGACGTCAGCGCCGAGCAGCGCCTTCATCAGTGCATCAGGCGTGACCGCGTCCTCGGCGAGGCCAGTCATGGCCTTCACTTCTGGCGACAGCGGGATCGATTTGGCCGAGCGTTCAAATACGCCGCCGCCCCCCGAGATCAGGCTCCTGTCATAGTCCGCCCATGACGAGCGCGGCAGGTCGAACATGCGCTTGCGCTCGTTCCACGTCGCTTCGAGACTGGCGGGGTTGGGATCGAGGAAGATGTGGCGGTGGTCGAAGGCGGCGCGCAGCTGGATGCATTTCGACAGCAGCATGCCATTGCCGAACACGTCGCCTGACATGTCGCCGATGCCGATCACGGAGAAGGGCTGGGTCTGCGTGTCGTGGCCCATCTCGCGGAAGTGGCGCTTGACCGCCTCCCACGCGCCGCGCGCCGTGATGCCCATCTTCTTGTGGTCGTACCCGACCGACCCGCCCGACGCGAAGGCGTCGCCCAGCCAGAAACTGTAATCAGCCGACAGCCCGTTCGCGATGTCGGAGAAGGTCGCGGTGCCCTTGTCGGCGGCGACGACGAGATAGGGATCCTCGCCATCCCATGCGACCACGCCCTGCGGATGAACGGTCTTGCCGTCGATGATGTTGTCGGTGAGCTGGAGCAGCGCGCCTACGAACACCTTGTATGCAGCGATGCCGGCGGCCTGGATTTCCTCACGCGCGCCCTTGGCGGGAAGATTCTTCGGATAGAAGCCGCCCTTCGAGCCGACCGGCACGATGACAGCGTTCTTGACCTGCTGCGCCTTCACGAGGCCCAGCACTTCCGAGCGGAAGTCATCGCGCCGGTCCGACCAGCGCAGGCCGCCGCGCGCCACGGGCCCGAAGCGCAGGTGCACGCCTTCGACATCCGGCGACCAGACGAAGATCTCGCGGAAGGGACGCGGCGCCGGCAGCGGATCCGCCTCGCGGCTGGCGATCTTAACGGCGATATGGCGGTGCGGCTTGCCGGTCGCGTCCGTGAGATAGAAGTTCGTGCGCTGGAGTGATTTCACCAGGGCGAGCAGGCGGCGAAGCGCGCGGTCTGCATCCAGCGTCGCAACAGCTTCAAGCTGCTTGCCGATCTCGGCGATGACCGGCGCAGCCGCCATCGTGCGCGCGGCGAGATCGCCCCTGGTTGCCGGGTCGAACTTGATGGCGAACAGCTTCAGCAGGTTGTTCGCGATATCGGGGTGTTCGGCCAGCGCGCGGACCTGCACGAGTTCGGATGGGTCGAGGCCCGACTGGCTGCGATAACGGCAGAGCGTGCGGAGCAGGGCGGCGGCGCGCCAGTCCACGCCCAGCGCTACGACAAGGCTATTGAAGCGATCGTTCTCCGTGTCGCGCGCCCAGATTGCCTCGAAGGCTTTCTCGAAGCGCGCATCAAGCCGCTTCTGTCCGGCCGGGCGGTCGATCGCGAGATCGTGGACGTAGACTCTGCCGCCTGCATTGTCCTCGTGCTGGGATATGCGGATAGGATAGCCGACCTCCGCCTGCACGCGCAGGCCCATGCGCTCCAGGACCGGCACGATCTCCGCGAGGTCGAGCGGGTTGTCGCGATGGTAGATCTTCACGCGGCTGATATTGGCCTCGAAGTCCGGGCCCCACACACGCGCGCGCAGCGCCTTGCCGGGCGGCAGCGCGGCGACGGCCAGGAGATCGGCAAGGCCCTCTTCCGGCTGGAAGGCTTCTTTGTAGGCGGCCGTGAAGTGCGCGTGGGTGGCGAGCGATTGATCCCCGCCGGTGGAGCGGGCGACGCGGGCCAGGGCGTCTTCCCACGTCTCGAACAGCTGGCGCATCTGGAGGTCGAGCGCGTCTTCGTCGGGCTCAGGGTGGCCGCGGTCAATGCCGATGATCAGGTGGACGCGCGCAAGCGGACCTTCGCCGAAGGAGGGGTAGTAAGCGGTGGTGCGGCCGCCATAGGCGTCGGCCAGCAGGCGGTGCGCGCGGGTGCGGAGCTCGGAATTGTAGCTGTCGCGCGGGGTATAGAGGAGCGCCGAGACATAGCGGTCGAAGCGGTCGCGGCGGATGAAGAGGCGCGTTCTCGGGCGCAGCAGGAGGCGAAGGACGCCCGAGGAAATGCGTTCGAGATCGGCTTCCGAAATCTGGAAGAGCTCATCGCGCGGGTAGGATTTGAGGACCGAGTCGAGCTGCTTCTGGGTGAAGCGCGAGCCCTGCGGCGCGGCGGCCTTCACATTCTCGATCTTGCGGCGGATCAGCGGCACTTCGTCGGCGGCGCGGATATAGGCCTCAGATGTGAACAGGCCGACGAAGCGGGTCTCGCCAATCACGTCCCCGCGCGCATCATAGCGCTTGACGCCGACATAGTCGGCATAGCTGCGGCGGTGGACGCGGGACACGAAACTGGCCTTGGCGACGATGATCGGCGAGGGCTCATTGATCAGCGCGCGGACCGTCGGCGTCAGCATGGTAGGCTCCGCTCCGCGCGAGAGCACGTTGCGTTCGTAATTGCGCAGGATGCCGAGGCCGGAGGCTTCGTCGACAAGGGGCTCCTCCGCGGCGAGGCGGCCGTCCTTGTCGATCGCGAAGGTGTAGTCGCGCGCGCCCAGATAGGTGAAGTTCTCGTCCGCCAGCCAGGCGAGGAAAGCGCGCGCCTCGTCTATCTCGCCAGACGTGCGGCCGCCTGCGGCTTTCACGCTCGCAAGTTCCGCAGAGACGGATTCCATCTTCGCGCGCATGGCGTGGAAGTCGGCGTTGACGACAGCGACATCGGCGAAGGCGCCTTCGAGCCGCTTCTGCAGTTCTGCGCGCAGATGATCGTCGAGCAGCGGCAGGTGGATCTGGATGGCCGAGCGCTTGCCCTTGGGGCCTTCCACAACCGGATGCAGCACGGCGCGGATTTCAACCTTTGCCTCCTGGCAGGCGACGATGGCGCTGTCGACGAGGAAGGCCATGTCGGGGCCCACGATCTCGGCCACGTCGAGGCGGAGTGGGCGATCGCCAGCGCCCGTGGCATGACGCACGCGGATGGCGCGGGCGTCGTTGGTCTCGTTCTGCCGGTTGAAGTCCCACAGGCCAAGCGCGAGGACTGCGGCGTCTTCTGTCGTGAGGGCTAGTACATCCTCGACGAAGGCGTCGGCGCGATACTGGTCGAGAAACTCCACGACGGCGGGATCGTCAGCCGTCTTCTTTTTCGGCGCCATCGCGCTGATCGCGGCTAGCAGGTCATCCCGTGAGAAGGCGAGGTCGTTTGACAGAGGCAACTCTCCGGACGGAAAGCGTAAGGGCGCAGCAACAACGCGGGAATCAGACTGAGCGAGTGCTAAACCCGCCCGGCTTTGGCGTGCAAGGGCAGGATCGTGCAGGTTTCGTGTTGCAATGCGATGAACGCGCGCGCTTCTACCCTGAAGTCGCGCCTTCCCCTTCGTCCTCTTCCTTCACGGCATAGTCACCCGGATTGCCATTGGCGGACAGCAGCACGGCGATCCAGCGGGCGCCTGGCACCTGGCCAAGCACGATCATCACCATGACGGTCAGCGGCGCAGACAGGAACATTCCGGCGGGTCCCCAGAGAGCGCCCCACACAGCCAGCGACAGCAGAACGACAAGCGGCGACAGGTTGAGGCTGTCGGCCTGCATGCGGGGGGCGACGAAATTCCCGATCAGGAACTGCCAGACGCTGACGCCCAGGAAGACGATCACGGCGCACAGCAGGCTGTCATCGGGCATCCAGTCCGGCCAGGCGGACAAGGGTTGCACGACGGCAAAGAGGGTCGGCAGGATGGTCGCGATGATCGAGCCGACAGTCGGGATGAAGTTCAGCACGAAGATCACGAAGGCCCAGAACAGTGCGTTGTCGAGACCGATGATGAGCAGGGTCACATAGGTCAGCAGGGTCGAGACTATCGAGAGCGCGGTCTGCACCCAGAGGTATTGCTCCATGGTGCGGCGGATTTCCTGCCCGATCAGGCGCGCCCGCGTGCGGTCCTTGGGGCGCTTGAAGATCTCGTCGAGCTGCTTGGAGAAGGCGCCGGCCGAGACGATAAGGAAGGCGACATAGATAAAGACCAGAACCATGTCGCCGACCAGGCTGGAAGCCACGTTCCCGGCGATCTGCGCGATGCTGGTCGCATTGCTGGAGAGGAGCTGCGCCACGGTCGGCGGCTGGGCGGACATGGCCGCCTCGGGATTCGGGATCGGAACGGCCGGAATGGCCTCGCCCGGCGCCGCGACCGGGCCGGCCGCCGCCGCCGCGTCCGCCGGGGCCAGAAGATTGAGCTGGGTATAGACCTGCTCGATGATGTCGTTGATGTGCCGCTCGTAATCAGCCGACTTGGAGACGAACTCTTCCACGGCGCCGCGGATGACGCCGATGAAGATCACGATGCTCATCACGACGATAATGACCGCAAAGAGATAGGCGAGCCAGCCGGGCAGGTTGGGGAAGGGCCGGCGAATGGCGCGGGCGAAACCTTCCATCACCAGCCAGACGAAAACGGCCATGGCGAAAGGCGCAAGGATGCGAGCGCCCTGGTGCAGCACCATGCCGATGGCAACCGTGGCGATCACCCAGATGCCGGCCGTAAGCCAGGTCCGATTGTTAATCCCGTCGGAATGACGCATGCGACAGACTTATTTCGCGTCGCGCGACAAGCAAAGCAGGTTTGCAAGAATCTCGCGCTTTGTGGCGAAGCGCAGGTGTCAGCGCCGCCGAGCGCGCTTGGCGTGGCGGCGCAGGGCTTCTAATCTGGCCGCCCAGATGACCGGAAAACAATGATGACCGACTCGATCTTCCTTGGCGGCGGCGGACCCGACTACAAGAACCCCCAGAGCCTTCTGCTGGCGCGGGCCAACCGGCATGGGCTCGTCGCCGGGGCGACCGGGACTGGCAAGACGGTGACGCTGCAGGTGATGGCCGAGCAGTTCTCGGCGGCCGGGGTTCCGGTGTTCTGCGCCGACGTGAAGGGCGACCTGTCCGGTATCTGCGTGGCCGCGACGCCGACTGGAAAGGGCCTGGAGAAGATCAACGAGCGCATCGCCCAGATCGGCATGGAGCCGATAACCTACCAGGCTGCGCCCTGCGTGTTCTGGGACATCTACGGAAAGAAGGGACATCCCATCCGGGCGACCGTCTCGGAGATGGGGCCGCAACTGCTCTCGCGCCTGCTCGGCTGCAACGACACGCAGGAAGGCGTCATCACCATCGCCTTCCAGTATGCCGACGACAACGACCTGCTGCTCCTCGACTTCAAGGACCTGCGCAGCTTGCTCGCCCATATCTCGACCATCGCGCCGGATATCCAGCGGACTTACGGGAACGTTGCGCCTGCCTCGATCGGGGCGGTGCAGCGCCAGCTGTTGCTGCTTGAACGGGAGGGGGCGCCGCAATTCTTTGGCGAGCCGGCGCTGGAGCTGGCGGATTTCATGCGGGTGGACACGCAGGGCCGCGGGTATGTCAACATCCTCGACGCAACCACGCTGATCAATTCGCCCCGGCTTTATTCCACCTTCCTGCTGTGGCTGTTGGCCGAGCTGTTCGAGCAGCTGCCGGAGGTGGGCGATCCGGACAAGCCGAAGCTGGTGTTCTTCTTTGACGAGGCGCACCTGCTGTTCGATGGAGCGCCCAAGGCGCTGGTCGACAAGATCGAGCAGGTTGTTCGCCTGATCCGTTCCAAGGGCGTAGGCGTCTACTTCGTGACGCAGAATCCGCGCGACCTGCCGGAGAACGTGCTGGCCCAGCTGGGCGCACGTCTGCAGCATGCGCTGCGGGCCTATACGCCGACCGAACGCAAGGGTGTGAAGGCGGCGGCGCAGAGCTTCCGCCCGAATCCGGCGCTGGATACGGAGACTGCGATCACCGAGCTGGGAACGGGCGAGGCGCTGGTCTCATCACTCGATGTAAAGGGCGCGCCGACCGTGGTGCAGCGGACGCTGATCCGGCCGCCTGCCTCGCGACTTGGCCCCGCGACGGATGCCGAGCGGGCGGCGGTTCAGGCGCTGAGCCCGGTGGTGATGAAGTACGATGCGCCGATCGACCGCGAGTCCGCCTACGAGATCCTGACCGGCCGCCAAGCGCAGGCGGCGAAAGAAAAGGATGCGCTGAAGCGGGCCGAAGCAGCCGCGGCGGAAGCAGCAAAGGCGCGCAAGGAGGCAGCGAAAGCGGCTGCAGCAAGCAGGGCGCCTGCCCCGGCGAAGACCGCGACTGCCCGCGCGCCGGCAGCCCGCAAGTCGACGCGGCAGACGCCAGTTGAAGCCGCGGGCAGCACATTCATCCGCACCGCCGCGCGCGAGGCGACCAA
>CAIKXW010000106.1 GCA_903831485.1 uncultured Alphaproteobacteria bacterium
CCGCACGCCTCGCCAGTTCTTCAAGCCGCTGGCCATCGGCGCACCCGAGCCAATGCGGGACCTGCCCGTGCGCCTCGAGCGCATGATCCACTTCGTCCCCGGCCATAACGAGAAAGTCCGCTCCAAGACGCCAGACATGGCGGCAAAGGCCGACGTCATTCTCGCCAATCTCGAGGACGCCATTCCCTCGGACGCAAAGGACGCCGCCCGCGCCGGCGCCATCGAGATGGCGAACATGCTCGACTGGAAGGGTTCCGGCACGGGCCTCTGGACGCGCGTCAATCCGCTCAACTCGCCCTGGTTCCTCGACGATGTCACCGAGATCGTCACCAAAGCCGGCAATGTCTACGACGTCATCATGCTGCCCAAGGTCGAAGGCCCGTGGGACATCCACTATGCCGACCAGCTGGTCGCCCAGCTCGAAGCCAAGGCGGGCATTTCGCGTCCGATCCTCTTCCACGCCATCCTCGAAACCGGACAGGGCGTCGCCCTCGTCGAGGAGATCTGCCTCGCCTCCCCGCGCATGCAGGGTATCTCGCTCGGACCGGCAGACCTCGCCGCCAACCGTGCGATGAAGACCACGCGCGTCGGCGGCGGCCACCCGATGTACAAGGTGATCGAGGACCCGCACGCAGACGCCGCCGCACCGCGCGCCGCCGCCCAGCAGGACCCGTGGCACTACACGCTCGGCAAGATGGTGGACGCCTGCGTGCAGGCCGGGATCAAGCCCTTCTACGGCCCGTTCGGCGACATCGCCGATCTCGCCGCCTGCGAGCAGCAGTTCAAGAACGCCTTCCTCATGGGCTGCGCCGGCGCATGGTCGCTGCACCCCGGCCAGATCGACATCGCCAAGCGCGTCTTCTCGCCCGAGCCAGGCGAAGTGAAGTTCGCACTCCGCATCCTCGAAGCCATGCCCAACGGCACAGGCGTCGTGATGCTGGATGGCAAGATGCAGGACGACGCCACCTGGAAGCAGGCCAAGGTCATCGTTGACCTGGCGAAACAGGTCGCGGCGAAAGACCCCGAGATGGCGAAGGCTTACGGACTCTAGGGTTCCCCCCGGTTCGCAGCGTGTCGACTGAAGATTGCATACAGCTGGCGCGCTCGCACAGCCGTTGAGCGTTGCATTTCCGGGCGCTAGAAACTGCCAGCGCGGGGGAAAATCGGCGCGTCACCGGGAGGGACTAATCATGAAACTGCTATCGTTGCTCGCCGTCACCACGGCGATTGGGGCCGTTTGCGCCGCACCCGCCATGGCGCAGGAACAGCCGGCGCCCATCCCCGCGCCCGAAACGTCCGCCGGGTCCGGCTTCTACGCCGGCGCCGGGATCAACCTCTACTTCCTCGATCGTGACGCCGCCGCCGAAGGCATGCCGATCTTCTTCGAGGACCAGCCCTCGCCTGGCGCCTTCATGGGTCGCCTGGGCTTTGCCTTCAACGCCAACATCGCGGTCGAAGCGGAGATCGGCATCGGCGGCGCGCGCTCCGAGTTCACCACGTCGGGCGGCGGCGCCGATGGCGAGATCGGTATCGAATCCCCCATGGGCGCGCATGTCGTGCTGTCGCTGCCGCTGGAGGGCAACGCCTATCTTCTGGCCAGGGCCGGCTATGTCGACGCCAGCGTCTCGCGCGAGTATCTCGGCGTGGATTACGGCGATATCGACATTGGCGGCCCGGCCATTGGCATCGGCGGCGGCTGGCGCGGAGGCTCGCTCGACTTCCGCTTCGAATACAGCTTCGTCTCCAGCGACACAGGCGATGGCGGCTTGCTGGGCATGACCGTTCTCAACCACTTCTAGCCCGCGACACCGGCAGAGACATGGAGGGCGGTTGCGCACACGCGCAGCCGCCCTTTCTCTTTGGTCCTTGCTCAGGGCTCCTGCAGTCCCGCGACATCGTGCGAGGCATCTAGGCGATAGCGCCACTGGCCGTCGCGCAGGACGCCCTCGACGCGCAGGCACGCATAGGGACGCTCGGGACGGTTATCCGCATCACGACTGTCGATGGGCCACAGCTTTTCGCATGAGCGCTGCGTGCACCAGCAAGCCTCGGCGGCAACGCCATCCACGCCTGCGCCACGCTCCACAAATATGGTCGGCGATCCGCCGCCGGCCTTCAGCCTGGACAGCACGCTGTCGTCGCCGCCCAGCAAGAGCTGCGCCCGATACGCATCATTGAGGACGGCCCCCAAAGGCCCGGCGTCGCCATCAAGCATCGCCGTCGCGAAAGCGCGGGCCTTCTCCATCACGACGCCAAGGTGCGGCCAGTCCTGCTTCGCCAGCTCCAGGTCCCCGCCCTTGCCGCCCGGCAGACGTCGCTTCACGCCCGACGGAACAAACTCGCCCGTCGTACTCATGAACATCAGGAATGGACCTTCGGGCTTGGTACAGCCAAGCACGCGGCCATGCAGGCTAATCCCCGGCGCGCGCAACTGCGCCGCCAGCAACGTCTCCTCCGCCTCGGCGCAATCTGACACTCGCCCCACAAACGAGCCGCGCCACGCCCCCGGCAACTGCCCCAGCCCGTCGATATACCCACCGACTGACGCATCGGTGACGCCATAGATCGCGTCCACATCGCGATAGACCCGCTCGTCCGAATAGAGCCCGTCCACCACCACGCAACGGCCCATCCAGGCAGCGGGTGAAGCCGCGATCGCCGCCGCCTCGACCTTCGTGGAGTTGTCCGCCGTACAGACAGATGAGCGCGGCACGTTCTGCGCCCCCGCATCGGACCCGAGCGCGACGATAGTGAATGCGGAAAGGACGAGTGCGAGGTGCTTCATGCCCGATTTGCTAGCACGTCTGATTTCCTTCCCGAACCCCGCCCCGCCCGCTGGACGCCGCCAAACGCCAGCCGCATAGCTTGTCCGTCCCTGATCCGGAGCCGCCCGATGCGCCCCACCCGCCATGCCCTCGCCGCGCTCGCGTTCCTCGCGACAGCCTGCACGCCCGAATCAACACCCACCGCCGAAGCCCCCGCCCCCGCGCGCCGCGAATTCCAGATGCCCGCTGGCGCCGTCGCCATGCCCGACCTGCAGGCCGCCATGCGCGATGGCGTCCGCCTGCGCACCTCCGTCTGGCTCCCGAAGGCGGAGGGCCAATTCCCCGTCGTCCTCATCCGGACCCCCTATGAGACCGAGATGCGTCCTTTCTGGGAGAAGCTCCTCGGCGCAGGCTACGCCGTCGTCCAGCAGCACGAGCGCGGCCGCTATCTCTCCGAAGGCGAGATGCGCATGCTGGGCCGCGCCGACGAAGACGGCTGGGACACGCTCGACTGGATCATGAAACAGTCCTGGTCCAGCGGCGCCATCGCCACCTATGGCTGCTCGTCCTCCGCCGAGAACCAGCTGAAGCTCGCCTCCCTCGCCCACCCGGCGCACAAGGCCATCGTCGTAGGCTCCTCCGGCGTCGGCATCGCGGAAGCCGGCCCGCATCGCGAGGGCGGAAACTTCTGGCGCGGCGGCGTCTGGCAGATGGGCTGGGCGGACTATTTCTTCGGCGCCATGGCGCTCGACTGGCCCCAGCTTGCCGCAGGCCTCTCGGACGCAGAGCGCACGCAACAGACCGCGGCGTTCAAATTCCCCGAGCGCGAGGGCGTCAAGACAGAGACCTTCAACACCGCCCGCATGCACCTGCCGATGATCGACCTCGCGACGGCTGCAGGCGCGCCCGACACCGAGATCGAGGAATACCTGCAACGCGGGCCCGCTCACCCCGCCTGGGCCGAAGATCGCGTCACCAACGCCGACACGATCAGGATCCCCGGCCTCTGGGCCGAAGCCGCCTACGACATCTCCGCGCCATCTGGCGCCGCCTTCTTCGAAAAGACCCGCGCAGAAAATCCCGCCGGCACGCAATCCATCGTCATCACCAACGGCCCACATTGCGGCTTCGGTAGACCCCTCACCCAGATCGGCGACCGTCCCCTCGGCGACGCCACCGTTGACTGGGATTCGAAAGTCCTCGCCTGGCTCGACCGCTGGCTGAAAGGCAACGCCAGCGCTCCGGCGCAACCGGCCGTCGAAGCCTACATGGCCGGCGCCAATCGCTGGGCGACCTTCGCCAGTGTGCCCACACCCGACGCCACAACCGGCCACGTCCTCTACCTGTCCAGCGGCGGCAAGGCCAACACCTCAACGGGTGACGGCGCGCTGAGCCTTGCGCCGCCAGAAAAAGCCGGCGCCGACACCTTCGCCTATGATCCCGCCAACCCGGTCATCAGCCGCGGCGGCCAGATCTCCGGCATGGGTACAGACCAGGAAGACGGCGCCTTCGACCAGCGCGAAATCGAGAAACGCCCTGACGTTCTCGTCTATACCACGTCACCGCTCGACGCCGACATCGACGTCTTCGGCTTCGTCACCGTTCAACTCACTGTCGCATCCGACGCGCCCGACACGGACTTCACCGTGAAGCTTGTCGATGTGGCGCCCGACGGTACGGCCTGGAACATCTCCGACACCATCCAGCGCATGCGCTACCGCAATGGCGAAGACAAACCGGAGTTCATGAAAGTCGGCGAAACCTACACGATCACCCCGCCGCCCATGCTGGTCGCCAATGTCTTCGGACAAGGCCACCGCATCCGAGTCGAAGTCTCGTCAAGCAACTTCCCGACCTACGCCCGCAACCTCAACACAGCGAACGATCCCTACACCTCAACCGAGATCCGCGTCGCCAACAACCAGGTGTTGCACGGGCCAACGGGGAAAGTGTCGCTGATCATCCTGCCGGTCGCGAAGCTGTCGGCTCCGTAGGTTCACACCCAGCTCTCGAACCGGAACCATCCGCTCATCGGCCAGTCGAACAGGCACGGCTCCTCGCGCGTGCCCGCGCCGATATTGTGCGCGACCAGCGGCTGCCCGCCCCGCTTCTTGCGCGTCACCACGCCGATATGCGGCAGGCCGCCGCCCGACAATCGCCAGCTGACAATGTCGCCGGGCAGAAAGTCGCCAGCCTTGTCGCTGATCGCCTTGGCCCCGCCCCTGCGCTTGAACAGCGTCTCGAGGTTCGGCACCCGGCGATGGTCGATATTGCGATCCGGCTTCGTCAGCCCCCACATCTTCGGATATGCCGAGAAGCTGGCGC
>CAIKXW010000107.1 GCA_903831485.1 uncultured Alphaproteobacteria bacterium
AGGCAGGGCCGACCGGATGATCCGGAAGGTGATCTCGGCGACCGCAGGCCTGCAAGCGCTGCTGCTCGGCGTCGCCACGGGGGCGGCGCTGCTGGGCGGCGCGCGCGCCGCAGCCATCGTCTCTGCAATCTGCGCGCTTGGTTTCCTGTCGAATGTCTGGACGCTTGCGCCGCGCAAGGAAAAGACAGTGCCTGGCATCAGGAAGCGCACCTCGACCCAACGCGCTGTCGCCGTGGCGCTCACACTCCTCATGACTGTCGCCGCCCTGACGGCGGCCTGCCTCGCGGCGTTCGGGGTCTGACGGCTACCTCCGGGCTTGCCCGGAGGGGATTCCGCAAGGCCAGACGCCCGCCCCACTGACGGCTCGCGCAAGACCGCAAACCGTGTATGCCGATGCGTCGGGACAGGCCGCGGACGGAGCTAGGGCATGGATATCGCGATCCAGACATTCGTGAAGGGTTTTCCGGATTTCCTGATCCACGGCGGCGTTACGCTCGCCCTCCTGATGGCCGGCTGCTTTGTCCACGTCGCGCTGACGCCGATGAAGGAGATGCAGCTGATCCGGGCGGGAAACGTTTCTGCAGGCATCAGTGTCGGCGCGGTCATCGTCGGTCTTGCGGTTCCGATGTCGGCCTGCCTCGCCACCGCCACTTCGGTCTACGACATCCTCATTTGGGGCGTTGTCGCCATCCTCTTGCAATTGCTGGCCTTTCGGGCGGCCGACCTGCTGCTGCGCGACCTTCCCAAGCGGATCGAGCGCGATGAGGTCGGCGCGGCCCTGGTCCTGGCGGGCGTCAAGATTGCTGCTGCAATGATCATGGCGGCGGCCTTGTGAGTTGGCGCCGGCGGACGAATATTAGAGGCTCGCGGAGACGGGCATGAGGATTCCCGACTGGGTCGTTTATGCGGTCGTGCTGGCCGTGATCGTCGGGACGCTGTTTTCCAGCGGCGCGGGCGACAACGATCCATTTCGCGATTCCGGTAGCGATTTCCGCGAGGAAGCGCGGTCGGACACTCCAGAGCCCGGGGTCGACGCCCGTCCCGAGATACAGGGGCCGAACGCAGAGGCGGGCCCCGTCCTTCCAGATATTCACGAGTTCGATGAACGCGTTCTGGTCCAGGTCGGCGACGCAGAGGACGGCATCGGCACGGCCTTCGCCATCAACGAGGCGGGCGCATGGCTCACAGCCCGCCACGTGGTCGATGGCTGCACGCGGGTCGGCCTCGCGGTCGGCAATGGCCGCATGGTCAGGGTTGATGAAGTCCACACCTCCGAAGACAGCGATCTCGCCCTCCTGGTCACCGATCGCGCCCCGGTCGCGCTGCAGCTCGACCTCGATCGCGAACTCCGCGTCGGCGAACCCGGCTATCATGTCGGCTTCCCGCAAGGCATGTCAGGCGAGGCTGTATCAGTTCTCGAAGCGCGGTCGAACCTCGTTACCCGCGGCCGCTATGCGATGGAGGAGCCTGTCCTCACCTGGGCCGAGCAGGAGCGCACCGACGGCATCGAGGGCACGCTCTCCGGCATGAGTGGCGGGCCCGTGTTCGATCGCGACGGCGCCGTGATCGGGGTCACCGTCGCCGAAAGCCCCCGCCGCGGCAGGATCTATTCCGCTTCGCCCGATTCCATCCGCAGCTTCCTTGACGGGCAGGGGCTGGTCGCTGTCGGCGGCGATGCGCGGCCGATTTCGGCCACCTCCTATGCAGCCGAAGCGGATCGGCTTAGGGACTCGCGCGCTGTCGTCAAAGTCCTTTGCCGCGTGAATCATCCCTGATGGACCCCTTCGCTGATCGCCTGATGGACGGGGTGCGCCGCCTCGGTCCGCTTTGCGTGGGTATCGACCCGCATCCCGCCTTGCTGCCCGCGCTGTTCGGACCGCCCGGGCCAGACGCCGCTGGCCGCTGGGGTGTTGCCCTTGTCGAACGCAGCGCAGGCAAGGTCGCCGTGGTGAAGCCGCAGGCCGGCCTGTTCGAGCGGTGGGGCTCAAAGGGACTCGCCGCCCTCGAAACCGTCTGCGAGGCCGCGACGCGCGCCGGTCTTATCGTCATCCTCGACGCGAAGCGCGGCGACATCGGCACCACCGCGGATGGCTATGCCGAGGGCTATCTCGGCGAGGCGTCATCCTGTCCGTGCGATGCTATCACTGTGAACCCGTACATGGGCGTCGACACGATTGCGCCCTTCGTCGATGTCGCCGAGCGGACCGGCAAGGGCGTTGCCGTTCTCGCGCGCACGTCCAACCCAGGCTCGGCTGACTTCCAGGCGAAGCTGGTCGACGGCGAGCCGCTCTACATTCACGTCGCGCGCGCGCTCCAGCCGCTGGTCCAGCGCCTGCGCGGCAAAGGCGGCTGGTCAGGCCTGATGATGGTCGCCGGCGCCACGGGACCGGACGACGCACGCCGGCTGCGCGCTGCGGCGGGCGATGCTCTCTTCCTGGTGCCGGGCTATGGCGCGCAGGGAGCCGGCG
>CAIKXW010000108.1 GCA_903831485.1 uncultured Alphaproteobacteria bacterium
GCCTGCGCCGCGTCCGCTTCCGCCTGCGCCAGCTCGGCCTGGGCAAAGGCCAGCCGCGTCTGGAACTCGTCGTCTTCCAGTTCGATCAGCAGGTCGCCGCGCTTGACCGCCTGGTTTTCAGCGACGTGGACCGTCTTCACATAGCCCTCGATCTTCGGCGTCACGCGCGCGATGTCGGAGCGCAGCTGAGCGTTGTCGGTCGAGATGTTGAACCGGCCATTGGTGAACCAGTCGAAGCCGAACCAGCCAGCGCCCAGGACCGCCGCGACAGCGACTCCAAGCAACACCTTCTTGCGAACGCCGCCGCCGGATGCCGCCGCAGCAGGCGCTGCATTCGCGGGCTGCGGAGAGGCGGGCGCAGCCTGTGGCGCCGGCGACGCTTCGGGTTCGATCTTGACCGGTTTGAGCGCCATTTCGCGTCCTGTATTGTCCCGGGCAGCCGGGCGACTGCCAAATATAATGTAATTGACGTTACGTTTGGGTTGAAATGTAGCGGCGACAACGCGAGTATCAAGACCTCGCAATTACGGTTATCCCTGTCCCTATGTCGCAATCAGATTCCGGCCCCGCAGACTTCCAGACCGCCGAACCCGAAGCCGGCCGGGCCGAGCTTCGCCGCGCCGCCTTTCTGAAAGCTGCGCGCGAAGTCTTCCTCGAGCATGGCTATGAAGCCGCCAACATGGCGGAAATCGTCCGCCGGGCGGGCGGTTCGCTTTCCACGCTCTATTCCCAGTTCGGGGGCAAGAAGGGCCTGTTCGAGGCGATGATCGACGCTCGCGTCGGCCAGCTCACCACCCAGATGGAGATCGAACTCGCCACCCACGCCCCCCTGCGAGAGGGCCTCACCCGCATCGGCGAGGACTTCCTCTTCAAGCAGGTCCAGCCGGAGAATCTCGACTTCTTCCGCCTCATGGTTTCCCAGGCCAAGAAATTCCCCGAACTCGCCGAAGGCTGGATCAAGCGCGCGCCTGAAGCCGTCCGCAAATCGCTTGCCGGTTATCTCGAAGACCGCGCCAACGCCGGCGAAATCAAGCTCGCCAATTTCGACCAGGCCGCCTCGATCTATTTCGACCTGCTCCGTTCCCGCATCCAGTTCCGCACCCTGCTGATGCCGTCCTACGCGCCCACCGACGAAGAAGTCCGCGAACACGTCGCCCGCGCCGTGAAGGTGTTCCTCGGCGGCATCGAGGCGCTTAACTAGTCGCGGCGGCTTACCGCCCCCTGAACTCTCCCCGACGTCGCTCGCCCACCGCCTTCACCCCCTCGCGAAAATCGTCCGTCTTCATCAGCCACTGCTGCTCGACGAACTCATGGTCCGTCTGCGCGCGCACTGCCGCTGCAAGATCGCCCCGCAACGTCTTCCGGGTCGAGCGCACCGCCAGCGGCGCATTCTCCGCGATCGCCCCCGCCACTGCCGTCGCCCGCACCATCAGCTGATCCAGCGGCGCCACCTCATCCACAAGCCCCATCGCCACCGCCGCCTCCGCATCGAAGCGATCGCCGGTCAGGAACATCCGCGCTGCATGTTGCCGTCCGACCAGCCGGGGCAGGGTGTAGGTCAGCCCGAAGCCCGGATGAAATCCCAGCTTGGTGAAGTTCGCCGCGAACCGCGCCTCCGGCGCCGCCACGCGAAAATCCCCCACAAGCGCGAGCCCCAACCCCGCGCCAACCGCCGCGCCCTGCACGGCGACAACGATCGGCAACTCCGTCGAGAACAACCGCACCGCCTGATCATAAAGCGGATTGCCGGCAGACTCATCTTTCGCGGCAATCCCGATCTCATCGGCCCGCCGCGTGAGATCAGCGCCCGAACAGAAAACCTTACCCGCCGTCGCCAGCACGACAGCCCGCGTCACGCCATCCCTGTCGAGCCGCTCCAGCACGTCCGCGAGGTCGCGCATCAGGTCAACACTCACTGCATTGATCGGCGGCTTGTCGATCGTGACGGTGGCGACGAACCCGTCGCGCGCGATGTGAATATCGCCAATGCGGTCCGTCATGCTGCCTACCCCAGGAAACGTTCGCGAATGCCTTTCCGGAACGCCTCGACGCCTGCCGCGAGCCGCTGGCCATAGGTCGCCCGCGCATCATCACCCGCCACAAACGTCACGCGATCGCTCGTATCGGTCACGGCGGCATAAGCCTCCTCGGCGATCTTCTCCGCGGTTGATCCGCCCGAGCGGCGCTCCGGATCCATGAACGCCTTCATCGTCTTGCCGATCGCTTCCATGTAAGCCGGATGCGGCGTCATCACGAGCGAGCGGCTGGCGAAGTCCGTCGCGATCCCGCCCGGCGCCAGCGTGCGCACCTTGATGCTGAACGGTGCAAGCTCATACGCAAGGCTCTCGCTCCAGCCTTCCAGCGCCCACTTGGTCGCGTGATAGACCGAGTTGAACGGGAAGGTGACCAGCCCGCCAATCGACGTCGTCGTCAGGATCATGCCGCTCGTCTGCGCGCGCAGGGCAGGCAGGAAAGCCTGCGTCACGCGCATCACGCCGAGCAGGTTGGTGTCCAGCTGCGTCTGCAACTGCTCGTCGGTTGCGCCCTCGAACGCCCCCGCCAGCCCATACCCCGCATTGTTGAACACCACATCCACCGGCCCAAGCGCCAGCGCCTTCGCCGCGGTCTCCTTGATCTGCACGGCGTTGGTCACGTCCAGCGGCAGAAGCGTCACGCCCGGAATGGCGGCAAGGTCGGACTTCGAAGGATCGCGCATCGTCGCGATCACCTTCCAGCCTTTAGAGGCGAACAGCTTGGCCGAGGCATAGCCGAGTCCGGTGGATGCGCCTGTGATGAAAATGGTCTGGGTCATGTGTCGCTGTCCTCCACGTCAAACGCCGATGTGAGTAAGCGCTCACATTCTCGCGCGCGGTGCAAGAGCTACCGTTTCAACCCCAACAAATTCCGCGCCACCACCCACTTATGCACTTCGGTCGGACCGTCATAAATCCGCATCGTGCGCAGGTGGCCGGACATCAGCGACAGCGGCAGCTCCTTCGTCACGCCCATCGCGCCGTAAAGCTGCATCGCGTGGTCGAGCACCTCGTACGCCATCTCCGTCGCATACGCCTTCACCGCGGAGATATCCGTGCGCACATCGGCGCCGCGATCCAGCTTCCACGCCGTATCATACGTCATCAAAGTCGCCGCCTTGATGCGCGTATAGGCGTCAGCAATCCACCACTGCACCGACTGACGGTTGGCCAGCGGCTCGCCGAACACCACGCGCTGCGGCGCATACTCCAGCATCATGTCGAGCGCGCGCTGCGCCATGCCGATCGACCAGCTCGCCATCTGAAGCCGTCGCGTGGAAAGCCGCACCTGCATCGGCGCAAAGCCCTGTCCCTCCGTGCCCAGCAGGTTCGCCGCCGGCACACGGCAATTCTCCAGCGCCACCTCATAGGTAAACTGCCCGCCCAGCATCGGAATGCGCCGCAGCACGTTGAACCCCGGCGTCCCGCGATCCACCAGGAACGCCGAGATGCCCCCGCGCGCGCCCTTCTGCTTGTCTGTCACCGCCATCAGGATGGTGAAGTCCGCCTCCTGCGCGCGGCTGATCCAGATCTTGCGTCCGTTGATCACCCACTCATCGCCCTCGCGCACGGCCCGCGTGATCATCGCGGCGGGATCCGCCCCCGCGCCCGGCTCCGAAATGCCGATCGCCGACACCGTGCCCTTCTGAACATACGGCGTGAGATACCGCTCGCGCTGATCCTCATTCACCGTCGCCATCAGCATGCGCAGGTTCGGCGAGTCCGGCGGCAGGTAGTAGGGAACGCACGTCTTCCCGATCTCGATGTTGACCCCCACCATCGCGATCGCCGGCAGGTCCGCCCCGCCCACATCCTCCGGCGCATCCAGCCCCCACAACCCCATCTCGCGCGACGCCACATCAATGCGATCGCGCTCCTCGTGCGAGAGATAAGCGCCTTGCCCATTCGCATCGCGCTCCAGGACCTTCTGCTCCAACGGCATCAGGTTCTCCCGCACAAACCGCGCGACAAGGTCCTGCAGCAGCCTGTGCTCTTCCAGCAGCTCGAAATGCATGTCCCATCTCCCGCCGGTCTGACGCCGATGCAGCGAGGATGGACCTGCGTGGGAGGGAAGGGAAGTGGCTCCGGCAAGCGCGCCCTCGTCCTTCGAGACGGCCTACGGCCTCTTTTGGATGATGGCTCCTCGGGGGTCGTGCTGCTTGTGAGGCCTCAACCTGGGGAGCCGCGAAGCGGCGTCTCGAAGGACGAGGCCGGGTTCAAAAACGCATCAACGCGCCTACAACCCCAACCGATAAAACCTGTTCGCCGTCCCGAAGAATAGCTCTCGCTTCTCGTCCGCGCTCGCGCCACTCGCAACCCGCTTCAGCGCATTCCACAGCGTCGGGTAATCACAACTCACCTCATCCACCGGGAAGTTGCTCTCGAACATCGCACGCTTTGCGCCGAACGCCTCGATGCTTGTTTCGATATACGGCCCCCACTCCTTCGCCAGCTGCTCCGACGGCGCCCGCATCTCCGACAGCATCGACGGGAAATTGCAGAACGGCATCGCCAGCCCGCCCAGTTTCACATGCACATTTTCACACTGCGCCAGCGCGCGGATATTCTCGCGCCACACGCCAAACCGTTCTGGAAGCTTGCCCGCATAGCTCGCAAGCCCCAGAGGCGTGCCGACATGGTCCAGCACGATCGGCGTCCCTGAAAACTGCCGCGCCAGGTCGACCAGCTCCGGCAATTGCGGCTCCATCATCCAGGCATCGAACGACAGTCCGCGCTTGCCCAGCTCCGCAAAGCCCTCGCGAAACTTACGCTCCATCATCACACCCGGCGGATTGCGGTTCAGCGGCCCCAGCACGCCAGCATCCGCATCGTAGGAGTTCGACCGCCTTATACCCTTGAACCGTGCGCCGCCCGCCGCGATGTGCGCATCCAGCACGCGCCCGACCTCCGCCCCCTGCAACAGCTCCGCCGTCGAGACAATCCCCGCACACGCCAGCGTCTTGCCATAAAGCCCGCTCGCCGCCATCGCCGCGACACCGTTGACGAACTCCGTCTCGCCGACGCACTTCATCTCGGCCGGCCCCTCGACGCGATACATCGACCGGCATTCGAGATAGACCGTCGCCACGATGTTGTGCCCGCTGCCGGTGTCCTCCAGCAGCTGGTCCAGCAGGTAGTGACCCTTTCGATAGCTGATGTGCTCGAACGGATGCACCGGCGGCGGGATGAGATGCATCACCGGCCGCCGATCCCACAGATGATGATGCGGATCGATGATCGGCAGGTCGGGTTCGATGATCGCTTCAGGCATGGAGGCTTCCCCGCTTTTGACGCGGACCATCGGGCAAATTCACGGTGATGGAAAGTCTACTCCAGCCCCTTGCGCTCGCGATACCACGCGACAAACGCCTTCGCCCGCGCACCGGCCTCCGCCTCAACCTCGTTCCAGCCGAACGCATAGCGCGCCGCAAAGGTCGACAGGCCCCAGTCGGTATACTGCTGCACGTGATGAATCTCGTGCGCCCAGAGCGCCAGGCTCGAGACATAGCTCTCGTCCTTGAACACCACCGTGTCGATCAGCGTCACCGCCGCCGCGCGCCCGTTGCGGATCGCAAAGCCCGCCAGCCCCGCCTGGCTCGTGTCGCCGATCGTGTAGCGCACATTCTCCAGCAGCTCAGCCGGATAGAACGGGATCAGTTCGCGTTTCACTTCCTCGGGGATCGGCTTCGAATCCGGCCGCACCGTATCGCGCGACCGCTGCAGCGCCGCCGCCAGCGTCTGCGACACAACATTGCCGGTATACTGCGTCTGCACCTGCATGAAGCCGCGCGTGAAGTTGGTCAGGTGGCCGCTGACGGTCGGCTTCACTGGAGCAGACGTGGTGGACTTCGGCGCCGCCGGGCGCGGCGAAACTCCGCTGGCGCCCGCCGCGTTCGCGCCGGCCTGCGCCGCCACAGGCGCCGCGCCCACGATCAGGGCGGCGAGGGCAAGCAGCACAGGTCGAAGCATGGATTCCCCAACACGCTGGAGTGGATGCCGTTGAAATGCCGGATCGCCCATGAATGCGCCGTGAATGTGGCGAGGCGTTCTTCCGCGTCCCGCATGACAGCCGCCGCAGGCGTTGCTACGGAGGCGAGGTGAGATTCGCCATGGCCCACCTTTTCATTTCGCATTCGACGCGCGACGGCGCCCCCATCGCTCAGCCGCTGTCCGCCGCCCTCGAAGCCGCCGGCCACCGCTGCTGGATCGCCCCGCGCGACGTGAAACCCGGCGTGCCCTATCCCGGCCAGATCGTCACCGCGATCGAAGCCAGCGCCGGCCTCGTCCTGCTGGTCACGCCCGCCGCCAACGAAAGCCCCGACGTGCTGCAGGAAATCCAGCTCGCCTCCACCGCGCGCAAGACCATCGCGCCCGTCATCGTCTCCGGCTGCGCCCCGGGCGCGGACCTGCGCTACTTCCTCGGCGTCCGCCACCAGATCCCATGGACCAGCGCATCGGCCACCGCCACTGACCTGCTGCGCTCGTTTCCAACCGGCAGCGCGTGGGCGCCGTCTCTGGGTCAGATCGCCAGCGCGGCCGCGACGGCCGCCCCGAACGCGACTGAACGCTGCGATGTCTTCATGATCGCCCACGGGCCAAGCAAGATAAACGTCATCAAGGTCCTGCGTGAATACACCGGCGGCGGTCTCGCCGAGACCAAGATGTTGATCGAGAGCAACCTCCCGCCCATCCATGTCGGCCACGGCATGCTCCGCTCCAGCGCCGAAGCGATGGTGAAGGACCTCACGGCGCAAGGTGCGACGATGATGCCGCTGGCGGCGCACAAGCCATAGGCTTTGTTCACCGCGGCTGGCTGCGCGCTGTCCAGGCCTCCGCTCGCTGCTGGCACGCCCGTATCCAGGCCGACTTGTGATCGTTGTAGGCCATCGAGCTGTCGGGATGCGCCGCAGCCGCCTCGCGCTTGATCGTCTCGTATGCCTGCGCCTCGACGGGGTACGCGAGGAGATAGTCGCGGAAGGCAAGCTGGCGGGCGATGTTCGCGTTTCCCTCAGCGTAGAAGTGGACATGGAACACCCGCTTCCCGTCGCGCTCCAGCACGCAGTAACGCCGCCCCTCGATCCCGAACGCGCCTCGCCAGAGATAGCCCAGCGCCTCGACATCAGCCCGTCGCGCCCCAAGCGCTTCAAGGCTCCGCACCACCGGCATCAGGTCAACCACAGGCTTCGCCGCGATGCCGGGAATCGCCGTCGATCCGATGTGATGCGCCGCGATCAGCTTCTCTCCCAGCACCCCGGCCAGCCGCGCGCCCTCCGCAGCCGCCATCTCCGCCCATGCCGGATCATGCGGCGCGAGCAATACGCGCGTCGCATCGGCCATGCGTGCTGCGCATTCATCCGCCATGGAAGAAATCGTAGATCCGCCGCGCGAGAGCCTCGTTGACCCCCTCCACGGTCTGCAGGTCCGCCATCGTCGCGCGGCTCACGCCCTTGGCCGAGCCGAACCGGTTCAGCAGCGCCTTCTTCCGCCGCACGCCAACGCCCGCAATTTCATCCAGCGGGTTCTGCCCCGTAATCGCCGCTGACCTCTTTGCGCGATGCGCTCCGATCGCCCACCGGTGCGCCTCGTCGCGCAGCCGCTGCAGGTAGTACAGGGCAGGGTCGTTCGGCGGCAGCTGGAACGGCGCGCGTCCCGTCCGGAAGAACTGCTCCCGCCCCGCATTCCGATCCGGCCCCTTCGCAATGGCCACGAGATTCAGCTCGCCCGGCTTGAACCCCACCGCTTCAATCGCCTCACGCGCCGCCGACAACTGCCCCAGCCCGCCATCGATCAACACCAGATCCGGCCACGCGTCCGGCCGTCGTCCTCCCTCGGTCCGAAGGACAGGGGGAGGTGGATCGCTCGCACTTGCGACCGAGACGGACGGGGGCTCACCTTCAGCATCGGAGGGAGGCAACGGATCGACAGCAGGAGCATTCAACTCCTCCCAC
Organism: uncultured Alphaproteobacteria bacterium; assembly: GCA_903831485.1. The sequence continues at coordinate 7,982 of CAIKXW010000108.1, forward strand.
TCCTTCCGAAGCCGCGCAAACCTGCGCCGCATCACCTCGCGCATCATGCCGTAGTCATCGCCCGGCTCGAGATCGACATCGCGGATGTTGAACTTGCGATACGCGTTCTTCTCGAACCCGTCCGGCCCCGCCACCACCATCCCGCCCACCATGTTCGTCCCCATGATGTGGCTGTTGTCGTAGACCTCGATGCGCTTTGGCGCTTCGGGCAGGTCAAACACCTTCTGCACCGCCGCAAAGATCTTCTGCTGGCTCTGCGTCTCCGCCAGCTTCCGGCCCAGCGCCTCGCGCGCATTCAACGTCGCCTGCGCCACGATCCCGCGCTTCTCGCCACGCTGCGGCGTGCGAATCTCCACCTTGTGCTCGGCCTTCATCTCGAGCGCATCGGTCATAAGGTCCCACTCCTCGATCTCGCGATTGAGCAGGATCAGCTTCGGCACAGGCTTGTCGTCATAGAACTGCGCGATGAACGCCGTCAGCACCTGCTCTGGCGTGTCGTCGCGATCGTGCTTGGGATACCACACGGTCGCGCCCCAATTCTGTCCCGCGCGGAAGAAGAAGGCCTGCACCGCAGACGCCCCCGCCTCGGAGTGGATGGCGAACACATCCGCCTCCACCAGCCCGTCCGGATTGACGCTTTGCGATTGCCGTACAGACGACAGCGCGCGAATGCGATCCCGCAACGCGCCCGCGCGCTCATAGTCCATGTTCTGCGCCGCGCGCTCCATCTGCGCCACCAGCTGCTCCTGCAGTGTCTCGGCGTCGCCATTGAGAAACCGCTCAGCTTCCCGGACAAGATCGCGATACTCGTCCAGCGGGATCAGCCCGGTGCACGGCGCCGAGCACCGTCCCATCTGGTGCAGCATGCACGGCCGCGATCGCGTCGCGTAGATATTGTCCGTACACGTCCGCAGCAGGAAGGCCTTCTGCAAAGTGTCGATCGTCTGGTCCACCGCTCCCGCCGAAGCAAACGGCCCGAAGTACTTCCCCTTTATCCGCTTTGCCCCGCGATGCTTCAGCGCCTGCGGTGCTTCGTGATCTTCGCGAATGAGAATGTGCGGAAACGTCTTGTCATCCCGCAGGATGATGTTGAACCGCGGCTTCAGTTTCTTGATGAGGTTGGCTTCAAGCAGCAGCGCTTCGGTCTCGCTCGCCGTGACGACAAACTCCATCGTCCGCGTCAGCGAGATCATCCGCGCGATGCGCTGCGTCTGCCCGCCGATCTTGGCATAGTTCGAAACCCGCGCCTTCAGGTTCCGCGCCTTGCCGACATACAGCAGCTCAAGGTTCTCGCCGAACATCCGGTAGACCCCCGGCTTGCCCGGCAACCGGCTCACCTGGTCGCGGATGATGTCAGGTCCCGACATCCGCTTCTTCTTCATCCCGTCAGCGGAATCAATCTCGACCCCAGAGGAAATCTCCTCCGTCTCCATCTCGATTGGCTCGGGCAGGTCGTCCGCCCCGTCGCCGGAATCGTCGAACGTGTCGTCGGCTGCATCCTCACGCAACTTTTCCGGCGCATCTTCGGGGATTTTGGGGTCGTCCGATTCCATGCCGCATAGGTAGGGCGCCCCGGCCCTCGGTTCAAACGCCATTGCCCCGGCCTGCTGATAATGGTCTGTCAGCAGCGGGCGGCACGAAAAATGGGGCTGTACCCATTGTCACGCGCTTCGCGCTTGCCGTCGCCGCGACTGCCGATAGACTCTATCTGCCGGGCTCGGCGGCGTGCAATTGGGGACATCACATGAAACGCACTCTCCTTGCCGCAGCGGGCGGACTGGGCGCTGCAGCGCTTCTTGCGCCCGCAGCCTCCGCGCAGGTCTACGCCGGCGCCGGAGCAACGATCTTTACCGCTGAAGCAAGCGGCGAGGATGTCGCCCTCGGCGCGATCCTTGGCCGCGCGGGCTTCAAGGCGAATACCTTCTTTGGCTTCGAGGGCGAGTTCGCCATCGGCATCCAGGACGACAATTTCGACGTGCTCGGCCAGGAAGTCAGCGTCGGCCTCGACAGCGAGTACGGCGTGTTCGCCGTCGGCTGGCTGCCAATCCC
>CAIKXW010000109.1 GCA_903831485.1 uncultured Alphaproteobacteria bacterium
GCAATCGACCGCGAGCTTCTGGCGCTCGAGGCGCTGGCGATCCAGAACGGCAGCGCGATCGGCGTGGGCTTTGCCTACCCGGTCACCATCGAGCAACTCCGCCTGTGGGCAGAAAGCCTTAAGGCCAAAGGCTACCAGCTGGCGCCCGCTTCGGCAGCCGCCGGGGTCGTTGCGCGATCGTGAGCTTCGAGGCCCAGCCGCATCAGGGTGGACGCGATCCATCGCTCTACCGCCCCAATGTCGGCCTCGCGCTGTTCTCGAAACAGGGCCATGTCTGGCTCGGCCGCCGCGCTGGCGTCCGCAAGGACGATGTGCGCTACGCTTGGCAGATGCCGCAGGGCGGGATCGATCGCGGAGAGACGCCGTCGCAGGCAGCCCTGCGCGAACTCGGCGAGGAAACCGGGCTCGAACCTGATCAGGTCGAACTGCTGGAAGAGCATGAGCCCTGGCTGTTCTACGACTTCCCTCCCGCGCTCAAGGCCAAGCTGACCGGCCCCTATTACGGACAGCGCCAGAAATGGTTCGCCTACCGCTTCACGGGCTCGGACACGGACTTCCGGCTCGACAGGCACACGGTCGAGTTCGATGCATGGAAGTGGGCGAAGCTCGAGGATGCGCCGGGACTCGTCATCCCGTTCAAGGCTGCGGTCTATGCGGAAATCGCCAAGGGCTTTGTGCGTTGGACGGCGCCGGTCTGATCAGTCGGGCAGAAAGTCGGCGCGGAGGATGCCGGGGCGTTCACTGCTTGGCGGGTATTCCATCACGTCGATGAACTCACCCTTGGCTGACTTCAGCCGCTCCCAGCGAACCTCGCCCTGCAGCATTTGCGTCGAGTCTGACGTGAAGCCGATCTGGGGATCCTGCAGCAGGGACGTGACCTTCTTGAACCCATCTTCCGACAGCGGACGAAGGATGGCGGCGCCGCAGTTCAGCGGCTCCTCGCCATACCCGAACAGGTAGACGACGCCGTCCACGGCCGGCACGCGCCAGGTGACCGCGCCGGGCGGAAGGGCGCGCGAGAGTTCCTCCTGCGCAGGGCTGGCCGGACCGAGGCCGAGCTGCATGGCGCGTGCAGAGAGATCTCCGCCATCGCCGTTGACGGACGCGCGGCAGACTTTGACGATCAGGTCCGCGACGGCGACAGGCGAGAAATCGACCGGACCCGTGTAGGCAGGTGCTGCGGGCGCAGGCGCAGCCGCCGATGCGGAGGACGAGGGCGCAGCAGGCGCGGGCGCCGCGACAGGGGCGGCAACAGCTGCAGGCGGCGCTTCAACCGGCGCTGCGGGCGTTCCGCTCGTGAGCAGTCTCAGGCTGTCAGTCGCCGGTTGCTGCCCTTCCTGGGCATGTGCGGCCTGCGCGCCAAAGGCCGCAAACGCGGCCAGAGCCAGAGTCAGTTTCATGCGACACCCCAATGCCCTTGTCGTCGTGGACTGTACGCCCTGAAAGGCACGCCAAGAAGACACCCGGGTCAGTTATCGCGATAGTTGCAGGCATGCCCGCTCTACGGGCGGCCGCAGCGCCCTGACCCAACGTTCAGGGACAAGTTCAGGAAACAGCGGCGCGCAGCGCTTCCAGATAAACCAGACGCTCGGCAGCGCGCTTGCGGCGGGTTTCGTCGCCCGGATCGGCGGCGTCCGAACGAAGCTTGGTGATCTCCGTGTCGAGCGCACCCGCATCGACGTCCGAAAGGCGGATCGCCTCCTCGGCCAGGATCGTCAGGCCGGCGGGCGTCACGTCGGCAAAGCCGCCGCGGACGAAGACCGGCGTAACGCCGCTCTCTTCATGGATGCGCACCACGCCCGGCTTGAGCACGGTCATGAACGGCGCATGCTTGGGCAGCACGCCGAACTCGCCCTCGACGCCTGGGGCATCAACCTGTTTCACGTCACCGGAAAACAGCTCGCGCACGGGCGATACCAGCGAGAAATGCAGCATGTCAGCCATGTCGGGCCCCTGTTTCGCGCGCCGGTCTAGCAGGCCTGAAACCCCTGTAAAGGCGGCAATCTGGCTAGAAGCCCCTCAGGGTTAGGACAGCAATTTCAGGGGGTTGGTTGAAGCGCACCGGCAGGATCGACGTGCCGACCCCGCCCGACACGTAAAGCCAGCCGCCCCGGTCCTCGTAGAGGCCGCAGGGCCAGCGTTCTGCTCCGGGCGAGACATGCACCAGGCGGCCGACCAACGGCAGGTTCACCTGGCCGCAATGGGAATGTCCCGCCAGCGTCAGGGCGACCTTGGCTGGCGCCGCTGCGAACGGGTCCGGCCAGTGGGAGAGGACGATGATGGGCTCATTGTCGGGAACCCCTGCGAGCGTGTTTGTGTAGGACGGCTGGGCCCGGCGCGATTCATAGTCCGCGAGCCCGCCGATCCAGAACGCCCCGCCCTCGCGCGGGATGCGGGCGCGGCTGTTCTCCATCACCTGCACGCCCGCGATTACGAGGCCGGATTCCACCGCTGGCCCGTCATACCACCAGTCGTGATTGCCAAGCACCGACCAGACGCCAAGTGGCGCCTTGAGCTTGCCAAAGGCTGCGAGACCCTCGCCGATCTCGCGGCGCTCATCCGCGCTCCGGCCGGCGGCATCTTCATGACCGCCGACGAAATCACCGAGCAGCACGACGATGTCCGGACGTTCGGCGTTCATGCGGGCGATGATCGATTCCAGCCGAGCGATGCCGACATGGGGGCCGTCGGTATGCGTGTCGGAAATCACGCCGATGCGCAGGGGCGGACCGCTCCAGCTGCGGCTCGTCACCTCGACACGGCGCACCTCCAGGGTCGTCGGCTCCCAGAGAAAGGCGCGGATGCCGAGCGCCCACATCAGCGTGACGGCGGCGATGGCGCTCCACAGCATCCAGCCGGGGCCGCGCCCCGCCTTCAGCCCGCGCCATAGGCCAAGCCCCAGCAGTGCGGGCCACGCGAGTGCGCCAAACCAGGCGAGCCAGACGGCTAGATCGGTCATGCTGCGGGGCGAACTCTACTGGGACAGCGACACGGTGGCGGTGACCACGCTGAACTTCGACTGGTGTCCCGGCGCACCGGGGTTGGCTCCGGATAACTGGACCACCATGCGGCGGCCATTTCTGCGGCCGGTGAGGGTCTGCGTGAACCCGTCGGCCGGGCCTGCCAGCGCCTCGAAGCCTCGCAGCACAAGCGCCAGCGTCGCATCCGCGACTGTCGGCCCGGTCGCCGGGCCGTAGACCATCACAACGCACTGCCCGGCACGCTCGCGGATCGTGACAACGCCGCGCGCATCGGCGACGTCCCACACCGTTTCGTCCGGCGCGGCGCCAGCCTGCCGGCGCGTCTCGGCGTCCTGTGTCGGCTGCACCTTGCCTTCGCGCGCCAGTGCAAGCGCGCTGACGCCATCGCCGCTGATGGCGGGCACGCACACGCCCACAACGGCCTGCTTGAAGGATTCTGCGGCAGCGGCTGGCGACAGGTTGGCTGACACGGCGGAACGCTGTGCGTAGGCGGGAGCGATCGCCATTGTGGCGAGGACAAGCAGGCTGGCCGTGGTCTTCATGAAGTGCTCCCGACGTCGCGACACTAGCGACATCGCCTGACGCGTGCCAGCTTTGATGGACGTGTGAACTGCGTGTTGGGGAGTGGCGTAGAACGGTCATGAGCTTGCTGACCCGCCGGACCTTGCTTGGATCGATTGCCGCCGCGCCGGCCGCCTGCGCCAGCCTTGGCCCGCCGACTGCGCCGGGCGCTGGTCCCGGGCCGATGATCACCGGCGCGGACGCTAGCGGCGATGTCGCCATCCTGCGCCGCGCCTACACGCTACTGCATCCCGGTCTCTACCGGTACAACACGCCAGAAGCGATGGCGGCGCGTTTCGATCAGCTGGAACGCGACCTCAGCGCAGACCAATCGCTCGGCCGGGCCTACCTTAAACTGTCGCGCTTCCTAGGGACGGTGAAATGCGGGCACACCTACGCGAACTTCTTCAACCAGTCGGACGAGGCCGCCTCCGCGCTTCTTCAGCGTCGCAGTTTCTTGCCCTTCCATTTCCGCTGGCTGGGCGGGCGCATTGTGGTTGAGCACAACCTTTCGGGTGAAGCCACGCTCGCGCCCGGCACAGTGATCAGCAGCATTGACGGGATCCCCACCGAGCAGGTTCTTGCAACGCTGCTGCCCTTTGCCCGCGCCGACGGGAACAATGACGACAAGCGTCGCGCGCTTCTCGAGGTGCGCGGCTATGATCGCATCGAGACGTTCGATGTCTTTCATTCGTTGATCTTCCCGGTATCGCCTGGCGGCTACAACTTGCACGTCCGTGCGCCCGGCAGCGTGGAGCGCGGCGTGACGGTTGCGCCTCATGGTCCGGACGAACGCAAGGCTGCACTGCGTGTCAGCGGGAATGACGGCAACCGTGCGGCATGGACGTTTACGATGCGCGATGGCGTTGGCATACTGACCATGCCGGACTGGGCGCTCTATGACAGCAATTGGGACTGGCGCAGCTGGCTCGATGCGACGATGTCGGAATTGGTGAGCAGCAAGGCGCGTCGTCTGGTCATCGACCTCCGCGGCAATGAAGGCGGCCTCGACTGCGGCGAGGGCATCATTGCGCGCCTCATCGACCGCGATCTGAAGCTCGACGGCGATGAGCGCCGCGTGAGGTATCGCAAGACGCCGGCGGACCTCGACCCCTTTCTCGACACATGGGACAAGTCTTTCCGCGACTGGGGTGATGACGCTGTCGATCTCGACGATGGCTGGTATCGTCTGAAGGCCGACGACGGCGACGTGGCGGTGATCACGCCGAAAGGACCGCAATTCACGGGCAGCGTCATCGTGCTGACCGATGCGCAGAACAGCTCGGCGACATTCCAGTTCGCCCAGCAGATCCAGTCGCGCGGCCTGGGCCGGCTCTACGGCCAACCGACTGGCGGCAACCAGCGCGGCATCAATGGCGGCGCGTTCTTCTTCCTTCGCCTGCCCGGTTCGGGCCTTGAGGCCGACCTGCCGCTGATCGGACGCTTCCCGCCTGGCGCGCCGCCGGATGCCGGGCTGACCCCGGATGTTCGCGTCGATCTCACAGCCGAGGACATCGCCACCGGGCGGGACCGCGTGATGGAGACGGCGCTCGCCGCGCCTGGCTAGGGGATCTGTCGCGACCTGCAGCTGGCGGCGTCCGCCTGCAGCACGGTCGCCGCGAAGGTGCGTCTGTCGGTGACATTGCTGTCCAGGCGCGAGGTCATCACTACGCCGACGGATTTGCCTTCGGGCATGCGGTCGACCGTGCAGACGGCGTCGCGAACTTCGCCCGGCGGCGCGGCGATGATCTGCATGTTCGCCCACCTGCGGCTCGACATGCCGAGATGCGTGGACACGGCCAGCTTGCGCGCCTCGGGCCCGTTGCCGGAGGGGATGTAGATCTCGCACCCGCCGCGATCGTTGGCCCCGACCAGCACATCCCCATCCAGCTTCCAGCTTGGCGGCGAGATGCCCGTCACCACGCTGTAGATGGTGGAAGGCTCGTGCTTGCGCCCGCGCGCCGCCTCGCCGACGGCCTGCGCGATCGGCACGCTGTCGATAATGTTGCGATGGCAGATCTCGATGGCGAGCATCAGCCCCGCATTGGTGAGGTCCACATCGCCCAGAGGAGGCGGCGGCGTGGTGCTGCAGGCGCCGAGTGCGAGAAGTGAAATCGCCAGCCGCTTCATGCGGGTCCCTCCGATTCAACTAACCTGCAGGCCAGATATCCGACCCGAAACAGTCCTCATGTAAGGCGATCTTGCTTGGACCAACCACTTGGACTATGTTGGTCCAATGGCGACCCAGATGAACATTGCCGAAGCCAAGGCCAAGCTGTCCAGCCTCGTCCAGAAGGCGCTGGACGGCGAGGAAGTGATCATCGCGCGGGATGGCGTTCCGGCGGTGCGGATAGTGGCGGTGGGTGCAGAGACCAAGCCCAAACGGCAATTCGGGTCGCTGAAGGCCAAATATGGCTGGACGGAAGAGACGCCCTATGAGGTCTTCGCTCCAGACCCAGCCGATGCAATCGATGGCCCACTTTTTCCAGGCCAAGCCGGCGACTGATCCCAATGCGGCTGCTGCTAGACACACATTCGCTGATCTGGGCGCTTCAGGGGTCGAACCAGCTATCGGCGGATGCCAGGCGGCAGATTCTGGACCCCGCGCACGAAATCTGGATGAGCGCCGTTTCGGTCTACGAGTATGGGCTTCAGGTAACGCTCGGCCGCATGACGCCGTTCC
>CAIKXW010000110.1 GCA_903831485.1 uncultured Alphaproteobacteria bacterium
GCCCCCAGTTCAAGCGGCGCCCAGCACATGCATTCCTCCCGCGGCATCGAACAAGGCGCCTCGAAGCTGGAGGACACTTCGTGGGCGGTATCCCCGTCGTGCACGGTAAAGGCGGCGAGGTTGCCGCTGCAGATATCGAGGGCAAGCATCACCAGCTTGTCGAGATCGGCAAAGCGGCCATTGCTGACAAGGTCCAGCTCGCGCAGCACCGCGATCCTGTCCTCGCTGGTGCTGGTCGGGCTGCCGGTCACGCCGCAGCGCTCTTGTCAGCCAGATAACGCTTGCAGCGAGGCGCGGGACAGTCAGCCATCGTGGTCAGGATCACATTCTCGGATGGTCGTCGTCGCCGCGCCGCGCGCGCCCGCGGATCGGCGCGCGCGCGACGGCGAGGACGAGGCTAGCCGTATCGATCGGCTTGCCGATGACGCTGACGATGCCCGCTATGCCGGTGAGCTGGCTGCGCGCGATCGTGATGTTGGCGGTGCAGATGATGATCGGTGTTTCGCAGTTGAGCCTGAGATCGCGCATGTGACGCGCGACTGCGATGCCGGACACTTCCGGCATGACGAGGTCAAGCACCACGATGTCGTAGTGGCGGCCCTCGAGGCGGCGCAGCGCGTCGGCGCCCGAGCCGCATGTCTCCACCTCATGCCCGACTGACGTCAGGATCGCGCTGAGGATGTCGAGGTGACGGTCATTGTCGTCGACCACCAGGATATCGCGTGCAGCGGCAACGCGGATCCAGCCTGCTGCGGGCTGGTCGTGACCCATGCTGCTGTGGCGCGATCCGGTATCAGCCGCGGCGGCGCCAGCGACCCCGGTTCTGCCTGCCCACCTGGGTGGCTGTGGCGCGCTCATGCCGCGGCCCGTCCGATTTCTCACGCTCGCGACCTGCGATTCGTGCTGGGGGCATAGTTAACGATTTGGACGCGAACGCAATCCCTCTCCCCGTACAGGGTTGATTGATTTGCATGGCGCGTGATTCCCCCGACTTTGAGGGGGATCGCGGTTATGCCAATGATTTCAATGGCTGGGCAGTTCGGTCAGGATTTACGCGCCAGACCCAGCAATCGCAGCCGCAGCGCGTTCAGGCGGATGAAGCCTTCTGCATCCTTCTGGTCGTAGGCGCCGGCGTCGTCCTCGAACGTGACGTGCGCGGCGGAGTAGAGCGAGTTGGGCGAGGCCCTGCCCGTCGTGATCACATTGCCCTTGTAGAGCTTCAGCGTGACCGTGCCGGTGACGTTGGCCTGCGACTTGTCGATGGCTGCCTGCAGCATCTCGCGCTCGGGCGCGAACCAGAAGCCGTTGTAGATCAGCTCCGCATAGCGCGGCATCAGCTCGTCCTTGAGATGGCCGGCGCCGCGATCGAGCGTGATGGATTCAATCGCACGATGCGCCTGCAGCAGGATCGTGCCGCCGGGCGTCTCGTAGACGCCGCGCGACTTCATGCCGACGAAACGGTTCTCGACAAGGTCGAGCCGGCCAATGCCATTGTCGCGGCCAAGATCGTTGAGCGCCGCAAGCAGGGTGGCGCCGGAGAGTTTCTTGCCGTTGAGCGAGACAGCGTCGCCGCGTTCAAACCCGATCTGGATTTCAGTGACGATGTCGGGCGCCTCCATCGGCGAGATGGTGCGCTGGTAAACGTAGTGCGGCGGCTCGACCGCAGGGTCTTCCAGGACTTTGCCTTCGGAAGAGGAGTGCAGCAGGTTGGCGTCGACCGAGAACGGCGCCTCGCCGCGCTTGTCCTTGGCGACCGGGATCTGATGTTTCTCGGCGAACTCGATCAGGTCAGTGCGCGACTTGAACTCCCAGGTCCGCCAGGGCGCGATGACCTTGATGTTCGGGTTCAGCGCATAGGCCGAAAGCTCGAAGCGAACCTGATCATTGCCCTTGCCGGTCGCGCCGTGCGCGATGGCGTCGGCGCCGGTTTCCTTCGCGATCTCGACGAGCCGCTTGGCGATCAGCGGGCGCGCGATCGAGGTGCCGAGCAGGTACTGGCCTTCATAGACGGCGTTGGCGCGAAACATCGGGAAGACGAAGTCGCGGACGAACTCCTCGCGCACATCCTCGATGAAGATGTTCTCGGGCTTGATGCCCATGAGTTCCGCCTTCTTGCGGGCCGGGGAGAGTTCCTCGCCCTGCCCCAGATCGGCCGTGAAGGTGACGACCTCGCAGCCGTATTCGGTCTGCAGCCATTTCAGGATGATCGAGGTGTCGAGGCCGCCGGAATAGGCGAGCACGACTTTCTTCGGAGCAGGTTTGGCGGCGGACATGGTCATCTCCCAGGCAATCGGGCCATTCGGATGGGCGCTTATAGCCCCCGCGGCCCGGCTCGCAAGCGATGTGGCCGCATCGGCTGCGCCGGGATGTGGCGCGGGCGGGCGGGCGTGCTAGATTCCGCATCCGCGGCTGGAGACCGGCCCGCCTGTTGGGGAGATGTCATGGCTGGCCTTGCTGCCTTCGGAAAACTGGTTCGCTGCGCCCTGTTCGCGGTTGTCGCCTCCGCCCTGGGGGCGCCAGCCCTGGCGCAACCGGCGATGTGGGCGGTCAGGGACGCCGATTCAACGATCTACATGCTCGGCACCGTCCACCTGCTGCGCCCCGAGACAGAGTGGCGAAGCGACAAGCTGGATGCGGCGATGGCCGAAGCCAGGGAGCTCTGGCTGGAGCTGCCGACAACGGACGCGGCCGCGATGGCGGGCGAGATGATGCCGCTGGTGGCGCAGTACGGTTTGTCGCCGGGCAAGCCGCTGTCGAAAAGTCTCACAGAGGCGGAGTTGAAGACGCTGGACGAGGCCGCCAGGCTGGCGGGCCTTACGGGCGCGCAGCTCAACATCTTCCGGCCGTGGTTTGCAGCCCTCACCATCTCCAACGCCGCGATCACCCGGGCAGGCTATGACCCGATGTCGGGCGTCGACAGCAAGATCGAAAAGGCGTTCGCCGCGCGCGGCATCAAGCCGAAGGGGCTCGAGACCGCCGAGCTGCAGATCAAGGTCTTCGCCGGCATGACGTCCGAGCAGGAGCTGCGCTACCTGCGAGAGACGATCGAGGAGTATGAGGCTGCGCCCGTCGAACTCGACAAGATGGTCGACCAGTGGTCGAAGGGCGACATCGCCGGGATGGAGGAGATGTTCGTCACCGAGATGAAGGTCGAAGAGCCGGATCTCTACGCGGCTCTGCTGACCAACCGCAACGCCAGTTGGGTGACCAGGATCGAGGGCATTCTCGCAGGCTCAGGCGTGAGTTTCATGGCGGTCGGCGCCGGCCACCTGATCGGACCCGACAGCGTTGTCGCAATGCTGGCGGCAAAAGGCATCGTCGCCGAGCGGGTGCAGTAGGTCTTACGCCAGCCCATGAGCGATGAGTGAGGCGGATGCCGCCCGCACAGCCTCGGCGGCAGGCCTGAAGGTGACGCCCGTGAGCCTTGTTGTCTCGGCGCTATCGCCTGTGGGACGCACGCCGAGATCCGCGCGCAAGGTGCGCAGCGAAGCATCAAACACGGACATCAGCTGCACGACTGGCGCCGGCAGGACGCCGACAGGAATCTTCCGCGCGCGATCAGGATGGGCAGCGCGCATTTCCTGACCCATGCGCGACATGCTCCAGGTTTCTCCCGTCGCGATGAGACGCCGGCCGCCGGCAGCGGGCGCCATGGCGGCGACGTGGACGGCCGCAAGGTCGCGAACGTCGACGACCGGGAAATCGACCGGCGGCACGGCGGGATACGCGCCCTTGAGAAGCATCGCGAGCGCCTGGAGCGACGTTCCGATATCGGCATCGAGCGCCGGGCCGAGGACGAAGCCGGGGTTGACGGCGACGAGCCGCTCGGGCGCCCACTCGCGTTTCATGTAGTCCCAGGCGGCGTGCTCGGCGCGTGTCTTGGAGATGATGTAGGGCGTCGCCGGCTTCCAGTCTGGGTCGGTCCAGTCGCCGTCGTGGACAGTCATCTCGGCCGGGCGGTTGGCGCGGTACATCATGGCAACCATGGAGGACGTCATCACGACACGCTCGGCGCCGGCGGCCTTTGCGGCGGCGAGGACGCGGAGCGCGCCTTGCCGCGCGGCAGGGACAAGGTCTTCGCGGCCACGAGGCTGCTGCAGCGGGAAAGGCGAGGCAATGTGCTGGACATGGCGGCAGCCGGCGACAGCGTCTTGCCAACCCTCATCCCGGTTGAGGTCAGCAACGACAAAACTCAGCCGGCCAACGTCGCCGCCGTGAGCCGCGAGCGTTTTCCTTACCGAATCTGCCCGGTTCGGGGATCGCACTGTACCGCGAACGTTATGGCCTTGCTTGAGCAGTTCGAGGGCAACGTGCTTCGCGATGAAGCCTGAAATCCCCGTGACGAGCACCGTTTCAATCATGGTTCCAACCCTGCCC
>CAIKXW010000111.1 GCA_903831485.1 uncultured Alphaproteobacteria bacterium
GAGGTCGGCCGGGTTTGCCTGCAGCCGCGCGTCGAGGCGCGAGACCATGCCGTCAATCATTGCCTGCCGGTCCTGAGGCGACATGGCCTCGGCGTCGGAGACCTGAGCCGTCGTAGGCCCGGCAGGCCGCTCCGCCATCGGTGCAGCAGCGGTGCGCGCTGCCGGAAGCCGGGCGGAAACATCAATTCCGGAAGATAGAGAGAGCTCGACGACACGACCCCGCACCTCGTCAAACCACGGCGCATCGGCCTCGGCCGTCTTCAACATGGTAAGCCAGTCGTTCAGCGCCTCTGCCGGCTTGCCGTCCTGCTGCTTCTTCAGGCCGAGGAGGAAGCGTGCGCGTGCGTCGGCAGGGTCTGCCTTGTAAGCAGCCCGCAGTGCGGCTGCCGCGTCATCGGTGACCAGGCCGCCAGCAGCGCGCGAAAGCGACTCGCCATAGGACGATTGTGTTTCGGCGTCGTTCGGGGCGATAGCGACGGCGCGGCCATAAGCTGCGGCGGCGCCTGCGAAGTCGTCGGTCCTGAACTTCGACCAGCCGAGCATGCGCCAGCCTTCGACGTCGCCTGGTTCGTTTGCAAGCCGCGTCTCGAGGCTCGAGATCATCTCGTCGACGGGTGCTACGCTGATCTGGCCGCCGGCCGCGCTGGCGTCGGCGACCTGCATGCCGCCGCCCGATGCGGCCATCATGGGGGCCTGCCGCGTGGCCCCGACACCGGGCGAGCCAACCATGCCATAGAGAATGGCGGATCCGATCGCCATAAAGGCGGCGACAGCGATAAAGGTGGTGCGGTCGGTCAAGGTCATGTCTGCGTCCTCGCGGATTGCGGGCTCGTCTGTCGTCGTGATCAGGCGGCGCTGGATTTCAGTGCGCGCCATGCGCGCGTCGTCGGCTGAGGTCAGGCCCAGCGATTCCTCGCGGGCGATCTCGTTCAGTTGTGACGTGTAGATGTCGGCGCTCGCGCCGTCGGCGATGCGGTTTCGGCGCAGGAACGGCCAGCATGTGGCGGCGATTGCAGCAGCCATGAGTAGCGTGATGAAAAGCCAGAGCATCAGGCCTTGCCTCCTGCTTCCATGCGGCGCGCCAGCTCTGCGGCCTCAGCGTCGCTGAGCGGAATGGGCGCGAGATCGCGTTTTCCAGCCGGGCGAAGGTAGGCGAACCAGCCAACCGCGCCGACCACGAGAAGCAGAAGCGGCCCGAACCAGAGCAGTAGCGTGTCCATCTGCAACGGCGGTTGCAGACGGACGAAATTGCCATAGCGATCGGTCATGTAAGCCATGACGGCGTCCTTGCTTTCACCTGCCGCGATCCGCTCGCGAACGAGACGGCGCATGTCCGCCGCCAGCGGCGCGTTAGATTCCTCGATCGACTGGTTCTGGCAGACGACGCAACGCAGTGACTTGCCCACCTCGCGCGCCTGCGACTCCACTTCGGGGGTGAACGTTGCCGGAGGTGTCTGGGCGATCGCGGTGGGCGATGTCGCAAGCGCGAGGGCGACAATCAGGCGTTTCATGCGGGCTCCGCCTCCAGCTTGCGGATGAGGGGAAGGATCGTATCGGCCCAGAGTTCGGGCGTGATGGGTCCGACCTGCTTGTGACGGATGCGACCTTCGCGATCGATAAGGAAGGTCTCTGGCGCGCCGGTGACGCCGAGGTCGATGGCAAGGCGGCTGTCGCTGTCGACGCCAGTCTTGGTATAGGGGTCCCCATAGCGTGCGAGCCACGCCGCGCCTGCTCCCGGAGGATCGCGCCAGTCGACCCCAAAGAGCGCGACCTGCTTCGACTCGGCGATCGCTTCGAGCTGTGGATGTTCGAGGATGCAGCTTGAGCACCATGAGCCGAACACGTTCACCAGCGACACCTTGCCGATCAGGTCCTGCTTGGTCAGCGCCTCGCGTTCCGGCGTCAGGCGGGTGAGCGCGAAGTCAGGCATTTCGCGGTCGATCATGGTCGAGGGCAACTCGGCCGGATTGCGCGTAAGGCCCCAGGCGAAGAAGCCGCCGATGATCAGCAGGATTGCGACAGGTATCACGGCGGCCCAGGCTGGGAGCGCTGCGCGAGATTGCGGCACGTCGCTCATGCGGCAACTCCCGCATCGGCAGGGATCGCTGGCGCGCGCACCTTGTGCGGCGCGCCGACGCGGAAGCGGCGATCCGAGAGGGAGACGAACCCGCCCATCGCCATCAGCAGGGCGCCCGACCAGATCCACATCGCGAGAGGGTGATGCGTGACGCGAACCGCGAACGCGCCGGTCCCATTGTTCTCGCCCGCGGTCAGGTGGAGGTTTGACAGGAAGCCCATGCGGATGCCCGCCTCGGTGGTGACGGTGTCGCGTTCCGGATAGTAGCGCCGCTCGCTGACCATTGCCTCTTCGGGAGCGCCATTGTCAGCGACGGCGAATGTGAGGCGCTGGGCGTCGTAGTTCGCGCCTTTCACATTCTGCACCTGCGTCAGGGTGAAGGATCGCGTGCCCAGCGTGGTCGAATCTCCGATCCGAAGGGACGACATGGAATCCTTCTCCCACGCAGACATCGCGGTGATGCCGAGCACGGCGACTGCGAAACCAAGATGGGCGATGACGAAGCCCCAGGTCGATCGCGGAAAGGCGCGGGCGAGGAAGAGCGATTGCTCGGGTTTCACCTGTCCGATGCGCAGCCGAACCTGCATCCAACGCGCCATTCCGGCGATGAGAAACACGCCAAAGCCGATGCCGAGTCCGCCGGGGAGACTCTGTCCGACAATCCCTGATGCGAGACCGGCGACGAGGCCGACAGCCGTAGGTATGCGCATGGCATTGCCTGCAGGCTTTGCGGCGTCGCTGCGCCAGCGCATCATCGGCCCGAAAGCCATCAGCGCGGTGACGGCCAGCATGATCGGGCCGAAAGTCATGTTGAAATAGGGAGGGCCGACGGAGATCTTGTCGCCGGAGAGTGCGTCGATCACGAGCGGATAGAATGTGCCGAGGAAGACGACAGCGCAGGCGACGAGCAGCAGGAAGTTGTTACCGAGAATCGCGCCTTCCCGGCTGATCGGTGCAAAGGACGGCGGTTGCTGCAATTGGCGCGCACGCAGGGCGTAGAGCGTGAGCGCGCCGCCGGATGCTGCGATCACCATCGCGAGAATGAAGACGCCGCGTGCGGGATCGACGGCGAAGGCGTGAACACTGGTGAGGATGCCGGATCGGACGAGGAAGGTTCCGATCAGGCTGAGTGTGAAGGCGAGGATCGACAGCAGCAGCGTCCAGTTGACCAGCGCATGGCGCCGCTCGACCACAAGCGCGCAATGCAGGAGCGCGGTGCCGATCAGCCACGGCATGAAGGATGCGTTCTCGACCGGATCCCAGAACCACCAACCGCCCCAGCCGAGTTCGTAATAAGCCCAGAAGCTGCCGAGCATGATGCCGATGGTGAGGAAGCACCAGGCGGCGAGAACCCAGGGCCGCACCCAGCGCGCCCATGCGGCGTCCACCTTGCCCTCGATCAGCGCAGCGACCGAGAAGGAGTAGGCAACCGAGAAGCCGACATACCCCAGATAGAGCATCGGCGGATGGATCACGAGACCGGGGTCCTGCAGCAGCGGGTTGAATCCCATTCCTTCGAGCGGAACAGGCAGAAGCCGCGCGAACGGATTCGAGGTGAACA